>CAZEDA010000307.1:0-4796 GCA_964510915.1 uncultured Rhodocyclaceae bacterium
CGGGCGCGAGACCTACATCCCGAACGCGGCTGCCGCTCTGTCGATGAGCGCCTCGAACGCTGCGCGCAACCGCGGCGACATCCGGATGAGCCGCGAGCGGCCATCGTCCGGATTGTCGAGCTCCTCCAGATACCCCTCGTCCACGGCGCGCTTCACGTACTTCATTGCGGTCTGGACGCCAACGCCTTTCACGTAGCCGTAGGCATCCGTCTTGGGCACGGCGGCGTCGGTCCCCCGCAGCCACAGTTCGGTGAAGAGCCGCGAGAAGTAGAGGTCGCTGAGGCCGGTCTCGCGGAAAGTCTCCAGCCAGGCCTCGTCGAGCTCGCGCATTGCGAGCAGGAAACGGCCCCGCCGCTCCCGCGTGCGCACCGAAGCGGAACCGCGCGGTCGCGGGAGCGCACCAGCTTCAATCACGCCAGCCCCGGAAGCGGACCGGGCAACCCGTTTGGCTTTCGGCACATTCGTCAAGGCGGTCATGGACTTGCGCGCGACCTGCCTGCGCCCCGCAGCAGCGGAACGAAAACTGCTTACATTTTTGGAGGTATTTTTCGGCATGACGGCATTCACCTTAGCCCCATCGCCGCACACGATCAAGCACGGAGTGCCGCTCATGAGTGAAGTCGCCTACCAGGGGTTGATGCGCGAGCGCGAGGGTGTGATTCCCAACACGCTGGCCATCGGCTATGCCACGCTCGGACACCTCGCGGGGCTGGCCCTTCTCGTGTCCGGATCGCTGCCTGCCATGGCTGTCGGGGTGCTGCTGACCGCACACACGATGGTGGTGGCCGCGTACCTGATCCACGAGGCCGCCCACTACACGCTGTTCCGTTCCCCGGATGCCAACCGGCGGATCGGCGAGGTCATGGGCTGGATCTGCGGTGCCGCCTACGCGTCCTTCGAGCGCATCCGCCACATGCATATCCGTCACCATCGGGATCGCGCAGACGTCACGGTGTTCCCGTACAAGCGGCTCCTGCTCCGCCACGGCTGGCTGCGCCGCCTCGTCTTCGCGCTGGAGTGGTGCTATGTGCCTGCCGTGGAAATGATCATGCACGCGCAGCTGCTGGTGCGGCCCTTCGTCCGCCCCGCCGAGCACAGCCGCAGAACGCGGGTCGTGGTCGTGCTGCTGTCCCGTCTCGCACTGTTCGCCGTGCTGTTCGTCGTGTCGCCACTGGCTTTGGTCGGCTACGCGCTCGCGTACTGGCTGCTGCTCACCACACTCAATTTCTTCGACGCGTTCCATCACACGTTCGACCAGTACTTCACGGACGACGAGAATGTCACCGTGCCGATGAACGGCCGGGATCGAGCCTTCGAGCAGGCCAACACGTACTCGAACGTGATCTCGACCCGGTATCCGTGGCTCAATCTGCTCACGATCAATTTCGGCTACCACAACGCCCACCACGAGCGCGCGTCCGCGCCGTGGTACCGCCTTCCCGCGCTGAATGCCGAACTCTTCGGGACGGCGCCACGGGAACTGCTTCCCCTGCCGGAACTGCTGCGGACCTTCCATCGGCATCGCCTGCATCGCATCCTCGACGACGACTACGGTGCGGTGGTCGGCCTCGACAAGGGTCGTGCCGACGGCTTCATCGGGGCCCACGGCGTGTCCTTTCTCACGGTCGTGTGAAGTGACCTCGACGGCCGGCGGCCGACAGGGATTCGCGGTGGGCATGCTGCTGCTGAGCGGTCTCATGTGGGGCACGACGTGGCTGCCGCTTAAGCACTTCGCGGCCTCCGGCCTGACCGGTCTCACCATGACGCTGTGCACCTACGGGCTCATCGGCGTTGTCGGTGTGCCCTTCATCTACCGCGAGCGCCGGCAATGGCTCCCGCAATGGCGGCTCCTTCTCGGCGCTGGCGTCTTCGGCGGCGTGGCCAACGCCTGCTTCGTGACGGCGCTCATGTACGGCGAGGTGTCGCGGGCGATGCTGCTCTTCTACCTCACGCCGCTGTGGGGCATCCTCGGCGGCCGGATGTTCCTGGGCGAGACGGTCAGCGCGGCGCGTGCGGCGGCCGGCGCCCTTGCCATCGCGGGCGCCGTGCTCGTTCTGGGCGGCCCGCAGACGCTGCTGACACCGCCGCACCTGCTAGACATCCTCGCCGTCGGCGCCGGAATCTTCTACACGTCCCAGAACCTCTGCGCTCGCGGCGCCGATCGCATTCCCGTTGCCACGAAGACGTTCGCCGCCTTTGCGGGCTGCGGCGTTGTGAGTGCCCTTCTTCTGCCCATCGCCGGTCACGCGTTTCCGGACATTCCCGCTCTCCTCGCGCTGCAGCTGGGCCTGTTTGCCGTTCTGTGGCTCACCGGTGCGATGTGGACGCAGACCTACGGCGTCACCCACCTCGAAGCCGGTCGCACCGCGGTGCTCACCATCTTCGAGCTCGTTGCTGCCGTAGTGACCGCGCTCTGGATCGGCGGGGAACGGCTGCCGGCGAGCGGCTGGATCGGTGCCGCCCTGATCGTGACCGCCGCGCTCCTTGAAGCGCGTCCGACGACCCCTGAAACGACCCCGAAGAAGGAGGTGCCCGCATGAAGCCCATCCACATGAACCGCCTGAGCTGGCCCGACTATCGCGACCGCGTGCAGAAGGAAGGCGCCACGGTGTTCCTGCCCTGCGGCGCCACGGAGCAGCATGGGCCGCACCTGCCGCTGGGTACCGATCACCTGCTGAGCGCGGCAGTCGCCGAGAGCGTCGCCGCGCGCATCGACGGCATCGTCGCGCCCCCGCTGGCCTACGGGTACAAGTCACAGCCCAAGTGCGGCGGCGGTCAGCACTTCTGCGGGACCACCAGCCTCGATGCCGCGACCCTGATCGGGCAGGTGCGCGACACGGTCCGCGAGTTCGCCCGCCACGGCGTGAAGAATCTCGTGCTCTGCAACGGCCACTACGAGAACCAGTGGTTCCTCACCGAAGGGATCGACCTTGCGATCCGTGAACTGGGCGCCAACCCGCCCATCAAGGTGATGCGGATGGAGTACTGGGACTTCTTCACGGCGCCGACCCTCGAGCGCATCTTCCCCGAAGGGTTCCCCGGGTATGCGCTGGAGCACGCCGCCGTCCTCGAGACGTCGATGATGCTGCACTACCACCCCGACCTCGTACGCCTCGATCTCATTCCCGACGACGGCCCTGCCGACTTTCCGCCGTACGACCTCTACCCGCCGAACACGGACTGGGTGCCACCAAGCGGCGTCCTGTCTTCCGCGAAGGCCGCCACGAAGGAAAAGGGCGGCTGGATGGTCGAGGAACTCACCGACCGCATCGCCACTGCCCTGCGCAAGGAATTCGGATGAGCGCCCCCTCCTTCGACTGGCAGAGCACGGCGCTCGTCGTCATCGACATGCAGCGCGATTTTCTCGACCCTCGGGGATACGCGGCGATCGCAGGGCTGGACATCAGTCTTCTGCGAAAGGCGATTCCGGGTGTGGCGAAGATTCTGCAGGCAGCGCGGGAAGCCGGCATCGTCATCGTCCACACGCGCGAAGCCAACGCGCCGGACCTCTCCGATGTACCGCCTGCCTTCCTGGAAGCCACTGCACGCACCGGGGCGCCGGTGGGCAGTGCCGGTCCGCTGGGCAGACTGCTCATCCGCGGCGAGTACGGCGCGGGCATCGTCGACGAACTCGCGCCCCGCGAGGGCGAGATCGTGATCGACAAGCCGGGCTTCTCGGCCTTCGAGGCCACGGCGCTGGGGTCGATGCTGACCACGCGAGGCATCCGCACGCTGATCCTCTGCGGCATCACCACGGAAGTGTGCGTGAGTTCCACACTGCGCACGGCGATCGACCGCGGCTTCCGGTGCATCACGCTGCACGACGCCTGTGCGTCCGCGTATCCGGATCTGCACGATGCCGCGATGCGCATGATCCAGGTGGAAGGCGGCGTGTTCGGCCATGTCGCGGATGTCGCCTCGGTCGCGCGCGTCCTGGAGGAAGTCTGAGATGACCGCGCCACAACGTCCGGGTCGCAAGGGGGTCCGCCTCACCGCGCTGCTGACGGGTACCCACCGTTACGAGAAGACGCTGTCCACCCGCAATCGCGGTCACGGGGTCATCGTGCAGGCGCCGATCCTCGCGTACCTTGTCGAGACGCCGAACGGCCGGATCCTCTACGACGTCGGCTGCGACTACTCGAAGATCGCCGACCCCGCCAAACGCGCGCAGTACTTCTCTCCGGAGACCTTCACCTACGGCGCGCCGGACATGGACGAGTCGCAGCGGCTGCCCTCCCACCTTGCACGTCTCGGCCTGACGGCGAAGGACGTCGACGTCGTGTTCCTGGGTCATCTGCATTTCGACCACGCGGGCGGTCTGTGCGACGTTCCCGGGTGCGAGGTGCATGTCCAGGCCGACGAACTCGCGGCAGCGCGTGCCCAGGAGGACATGGGCTACTTCGCGGATGACTTCGCGGGACCGATCGACTTCCGCGAGCAGCACGGGGAGTACGACGTCGCGCCCGGCGTCCGCGCAATCGCCACACCCGGCCACACCGCCGGTCACATGTCCCTGCTCGTCGAGATTGCCGAAGGTCCGCCGATCCTGCTCTGCGGCGACGCTGCCGACCTCACGGAGAACCTCGAACACGAAGTCGCGCCCGGCTTGTGCTGGCGGGAACGCGAGGACATGGCGGTGGCCAGCATCCGGAAGCTGAAGTCGCTCGCCACGGAAACGGGCGCGCAATTGTGGCCGAACCACGATCTCGCCTTCTGGGGCGGAACGATGGCGGCGCGGGAGTGGCATTGAGCACATGTGGGCGATCGGGAGTTTCCCCGGACGGAGTCCGGGCTAC
>CAZEDA010000308.1:0-4770 GCA_964510915.1 uncultured Rhodocyclaceae bacterium
ATGATCTTCGTGCCGCGACGCAGGCAGCCCGGCAGCACGCCGCGCAGGCGGTCGTCCAGGTAGGTGTCATATCCGGGAAACGTCGGGTCCCGGCGCGAACGCACCTGGGCGGCCGAGATCGTGGCTTCCGCCATGGTCTCGAAACAGAGATAGTCGAGGTCGCCCTGCTCCGCGCTGAGTACGGCGGGCTCGACCCGGTCGCCCCACCAGGCCGATCCGGCCCCGATGCGCAATGGTTGCTTCACGTTGAGTTCCTCCCTCCCTCGAAGGGTGTCGGGGCCCGCATGTCGTGTCAAGGGTCGCTTGGGAAGAACTGAATAAGTGGAGCGACCGCACCTCTTATTCAGTCCTTCCCTTGACAGTCGGCGGAGCGGCAAACGAACATCCGCCACGCGTTGCCGATCCGGCGACAAACAATCCGCGGCCGACCGGCGGGGGACACCCCTGGCATTCGGCGAGCAGCAGGGGGAGAGAACATGGGGTTTCGCACCAGATCATGGCTGGCGGCGATTGCGCTCGTCGCGAGCGTGCCGGCGTGGGCGCAGTCGACCATCAAGATCGGCTGGCTGTCGTCGCTGACCGGGCCGCTGTCGTCGGCGGCCATCGCCGAGAACAAGGGCGTGGAGTTCGCGGTCGAGGAGATCAACGCAGCCGGCGGCGTGCTGGGTCACAAGCTCGAACTCGTCACGCGGGACACCGCGGGCGATCCCACCAAGGCGGTGAGCTTCGCGCAGCAGCTCGTCTTCAGCGAGAAGGTCCACTTCGTGATCGGCCCCGTGAACTCCGGTGAGACGCTCGCCACCGTGCCCATCGTCGCGCGCGCCGGCATTCCCAACCTGATCATCGGCACCATCGACGAGCTGGTGGATGCGAAGAAGTACCCGCGCGCCTTCCGCGCGATCAACACCAACCGCCAGTGGATCGAGGCGGCCAACAAGTATGCGATCGAGGTTCTCAAGAAGAACAAGGTCGCGATCATCGGCGACACGTCCGGCTACGGCACATCCAGCGCGAAGACGGCCACGGAACTGCTCGCGAAGGCCGGGATCAAGCCGGTGTTCAGCACCCTCGTGGACCCGAACAAGACCGACCTCACCGACGAGATGAACAAGGCGCGCGCCGCGGGTGCCGACGTGATCATGCCGTGGTCCGCCGCCACCGGGCTGCTCGGTCGCCTCATCAATGCGCGCGGCGACATGGGCTGGAACGTGCCGATCGTCGGTCATCCGTCCGTGATGGCGCCTGCGATCCGCAAGCTCATCAACAAGCCGCAGTACTGGGAGAACACCTTCGCCGCCGGGCCGGTCAGCACCACTTACCGCGCCGACGGCAAGCTGCCCGAACGCACGCAGGCACTCGTCGACAAGCTGCGCCCGCGCCTGGGTGGCGGCGAGATCGACTACCTGTTCTGGTGGGTCGCGCTCGGCTACGACACCGTGAAGATCGTCGAGCACATGGTGAAGACCGCGGGCGGCACCGATCCCGCCGCGATCCAGAAGGCTTTCGAATCGACCCGTGAGCTGAAGGGCGCCTACGCGACCTATTCGTGGACCCCCGAGGATCGCAACGGCTTCCCCGATCTCGACATCACGGTGAACGTCGCCAACACGCTGAAGGACGGAAGCTTCAAGGCAGCGCCGAGATGATCGTGCTGGTCTCGGGGCTGGCGGCGGGCGCGCTGTTCGCCGCCACGGCCCTGGCGTACAACGTGATGTTCTCCACCTCCAAGGTGCTGAGCGTCACGACCGGGCACATCGCCATGCTGGGTGGTGTGTTCGGCGCCTACGTGATCACCGGGCTGGGGCTGTCGCCGTGGCTCGGGCTGCTCGCCGCGATCCTCGTCGGCGCGCTCTTCGGTTATCTGACGGACGTCATCGCGATCCGCCGCGTGGTGTCCCGCAGTGACGAACACCTGTGGCTCCTCAGCACGCTCGCGCTTGCGACGATCGTGCAGCAGGGCGTGGGGCTGTGGTGGGGCACCGAACCGCGTCCGTTTCCGCGGATCATTCCGCAGGACTTCTCGGCGGGTCTCGCCGATCAGAAGTACTGGCTGCCCATCATCACCACGGGCCTGCTCGCGATCGGGCTCGAACTGTTCTACCGCCGCACGCTGTACGGCAAGCTGTTTGTCGCGATGTCGGAAGACACGTTCGCTGCCCGCGCGCGTGGGATCGAGACCGACCGCATCCGTGCGCTCTCGTACGTCATCGCAGGCGTCATCGGCGCCGTGGCCGGGTTCGCTGCCGGGCAGCTCACCTTCGCCTTCTTCGCGCTCGGCCTCACGCTCACGCTGAACGGTTTCATCGCGCTCGCCGTGGGCGGTCTGGGCAGCAACGTGGGCGCGCTGGTGGGGGGTGCTGCCCTCGGCCTGCTCAACGCGTTCTCGGCCAACGCGATCGGCGGCGAGTACCAGAACACGGTGTCGGTCGGCCTGCTGATGGCCGTGCTGCTGCTGAAGCCCGAAGGACTGTTCGGCGCCCGCAACGTGCGACCGGTCTGACGCTCCCAGCGCACCGCTGCCCATGACCTCGTCCTCCCTGAGATCCCTCGCCGGGACCATCGCTGCGATCGCGGCGGTCGCCACGCTGCCCTGGTGGGTCGCGGACCAGTATCAGCTTCACCTCGCGGCGCTCATCGCGGTGTATTGGGTGCTGATCTGCGGCCTCAATCTCGTCGTCGGATTCTCCGGGCAGCTCTCGATCGGCCACGTGGGGCTGCTCGCCATCGGCGCCTACGGTTTCGCCATCATGGCGGGGCGCTACGAATGGTCCCCCTACGTATCGCTGCTCGCGTGCGGGGCGATCGGCGGACTGTGCGGCTTCCTGCTGGGCCTGCCGTCGCTGCGGCTGCCGGGGTTCTATTTCGCGATGGCGACCATGGCCTTCGCGCTCATCGTGGCGGAACTCACGCTCGCCCTCGGTGATTTCACCGGAGGTGGCGTCGGGCTGGCCGTGCCGCCTTTCCCGGAGCCGTTCGCCTCGCCGGAAGGCTTCTATCTGCTCGCGGCGGGCGCCGCTATCGTCATCACCTGGCTCACGCGGAACGTCGCGCGCAGCCAGTGGGGACGGGGTCTCATCGCCATCCGCGACAACCCGGTCGCCGCCGAGTCCGTCGGCGTGCCGGTGTTCCGCATGAAGCTCCTGGTGTTCGTGGTGAGCGGCGTGAGCGCCGGGCTTGCCGGAGCGCTGTTCGGGTCGCTCCAGAGCTACATCACGCCGGACACCTTCGTGTTCGAGCTGGGCCTCTTCTTCTTCGTGTGCATCATCATCGGCGGCCGCGGCAGCATCTACGGTCCGCTGTTCGGCACCATCGTGCTGACTGCACTGCCCGAGATGGTGGCGCCGCTCGCCAAGCTGGGCAATCTCTTCTACGGGCTCGCGCTGCTCGCCGTGGTGCTGCTCGTGCCCGAAGGCATCGGGCGAGTCTTCGAGGTCATCGCCGCGCGGATGCGTCCGCGCAAGCTGGAACACGGTGTGGTGGAACCGGATGCGCGACGACTGGCGGAACTCCTGCGCAAGGAGCGGTCGCGATGAGCGCGCTGGCGGCATCCTCCGTCACCAAGCGTTTCGGCGGCCTCACGGCGCTGGAGGGGGTGTCGGTCGAACTGCGTCCGGGTGAAGTCCACGGTCTCATCGGCCCCAACGGCAGTGGCAAGACCACGATGCTCAACCTGCTCTCGGGGTTCTATCAGGCGGATGAGGGCAAGGTGCTGTTGCGGGGCGAGGATCTCACCCGTGCGTCGGTGCAGCGTCGTGCGCGCGCCGGGGTGGCCCGCACCTTCCAGAAGCCGCGACTGCTCGGCACCCTGACCGTGCTGGAGAACGCCATGCTGGGGTCCTGGCGCGAGACGCCGCGGCGTCTGCTGCCGAGTCTGCTGTCGTGGCCCGGCATCCGCGGCGACGAGAAGCGCAACCGCGCCCGTGCGGAGGCTCTCCTCGAAAGCCTCGGCCTCGGCTATGCCATCGGCCGGCAGGCGAATCTGCTGGAGCACGCCGAGAAGCGGTTCCTCGAGATCGCGCGTGCCCTCATGCTGCGGCCGGACTTCGTGCTGCTCGACGAACCGGCGGGCGGTCTCACCGGCCCCGAGATCGAGCGCCTGGGCATCGTGATCCGCGCCCTGCGCGACGCCGGCATCGGCGTGCTGCTGGTGGAGCACCACACCGAGTTCGTGTTCGGTCTGTGTGATCGCGTGACCACGCTGAATCTCGGACGCATGCTCTGCCACGGCACTCCGTCGCAAGTGCGCAATGACCCGGAAGTCATCCGCGTGTATCTCGGAGCCTGATCCCATGAGTGCGCCACGCTCCGGCAGTCCGCTGCTCGAAATCCGCGATCTGCATGTCGCCTACGGCACGGCCGAGGTCGTGCACGGCGCGAGCTTCGACGTGCGCGCGGGCGAGTTCGTCGTGCTGCTGGGACGCAATGGAGCCGGCAAGAGCACGATGCTCCACGCCATCTCCGGGCTCATCGCCAAGCGCGGCGGCACCGTGCGCTTCGCCGGAGAGGACATCACCGGGGCAGCGCCGCGGCACATCGTCCGGGCCGGCGTGGTCCAGGTGCTGGAAGGGCACCGCGTCTTCCATTCGCTCAGTGTCGAGGACAACCTGCTGATCGGTACCTACGCCCGTTCCCCGAGAGGAGACCGCTCCAAGCTCGACCGGATCTACACGCTGTTTCCGGAAATGGCTGAGAAGCGGAACGATGCCGCCTCGCGCCTGAGCGGCGGGCAGCAGCAGATTCTCGCGGTGGCGCAGGGCGTGATCGGCGATC
>CAZEDA010000309.1:0-4760 GCA_964510915.1 uncultured Rhodocyclaceae bacterium
TTCGCTGCCGAACGACGGCAAGGTGATCGAGGACGTGCGGAAGTACGACTGATCGCCCGGCGGCGATTTCACATCGCCGCCGGGAATTCTTCTGCGATGAACCCGCCCGGGAAATCGTTTAGTGGCGGGCTCGAAGCCGTGCTGCACCCAGCAGCGCGAGTCCTGCTCCCAGCATTCCCCACGTCGCGGGCTCCGGCACCGGTACCGGTGCGATCCCTTCGCTGAACACCAGCGAGTGCTGGCTCGCATTCGCGAAGTTCGGGTCAATCGTGAACGTCGGGTCCAGGAACACCGTGGCATTGCCGCTTCCGCTGCCATTGGTCATGGCGACCGCCTGCGTGACGAGGCTGACGTAGTAGAGGTGCCCGACCTTCATGGTGATCGGCATGTTCGACACGGAAAACGAGTCCGTGCCGGTGGTCCCGCAGGTCAGGCTGTGAAAGCAGAGGTCCTTTGCGAGCAGGACTTCCGTCGTCGTGTTGTTGAGCACCTTGAGCTGTGCCGAGATGTTCACGTTGTCGTCGCTATGGGTGATCGAGCCGCTGGCCGACAACCAGACCGGCACTTCCGTGCCGGACACCCCGGTCACGGCGACCCAGTACTCCATCTGCGCGAATGCCTGCGCGTCGTGGGCGCCGAGCGACGAATCCGACGAGGTGAGGTTGAGCGAGACGAACGGGGATGGCGCCGTGCCGACGGTGGCCGTGGCCGAACCGAACGTGTTCTCGGAAGTGAGCGAGCCCAAGGTGAGGGCGGACTTCGAGTCGAGGCCGTCGATCCCCGTGCCGTAGAAGACGCCGTAGCCGGGCACCGACGGAATCGATACCACAGCACTTGCCGCGCCCGAAACTACCCAGAGCGCAGCCAAGCCCAGCAACCGGCACGCGACGCCGGCAAGGTCTGAAGGTCTCATCGTTGTTCTCCTGGACGATTGTTGTCGTGTGTCGCCGAGGGCCGGTGATGCAGGGCTCAGCGGCGTATTCAGCCTACTACCATTGGGCAAACGTTCCAACCCTCGTTTTCCTGCCTTCACCGGAACGCCTCGGTCGACAGCGAGGTGCTGCGCCGCAGCACCGCTGATGTCGCAAGAGCAAACGGTTGTTTCGTCGCGTGAAGCGCGTGCGCCATGCCGGCCGGAACGCTAAGATCGACGGCGATCCGATCAGCCGTCATCCCGAGCAGAGCTGAATGCCGAAGCCGCGTCCCGCCAAGGTCACCCGTCCCAGGCTGCACCAAGCCGTCCCGAGGTATCGGCTGTTCCGGTTCCTGGATGGCGTTCGCGAGCATTCAGCGGTATGGCTAAGTGCTCCGCCCGGATCGGGCAAGACAACGGGCATCGCGGGATATCTGGAGCACCTGGGCCGGAAGGGAATCTGGTATCAGGTCGATGCGGGAGATGAGGATCCCGCCACGTTCTTCCATTACCTTCGCGTTGCGGCGGCACATGGCGGAAGCGCCGCAAGAGCCGCTCGCCTTCCGATGTTCACGCCCGAGTTCCAATGGGATCTCCCGGGATTCGCACGGCGGTTCTTCCGGCAGCTTTTCGACATTCTGGGCAGCGAGGCATCGCTGGTTCTGGACAACGTCCAGGAAATTTCGCCGGAATGCGTAGTCCATCAAGCCCTGGTGGAGGCCATCGAGGCCTTGCCGGTCGGGCACAGTCTCATCGCCATCAGTCGCGAGGAGGCACCCGGGATCTACGCCCGGCTGATTGCGAACCAGCAGCTGGTGCGAGTCGAGGCCGATACCGTCCGGTACACCTTCGAGGAGTCCAACGCTATCGCGAAGGGCCGCGTCCCGGCGCTCACCGCGGAAGACGTCGCGGCCCTGCACGAGCAGTCCCACGGCTGGGCGGCAGGACTCACGCTGCTGCTGGAACAGGTGGTCCGAGGCGAGCGCGTCGCGGATGTATTCCGTCCGGACAACCTGCAGGCTGTTTTCGACTACTTCGCGAGCCAGGTCTACGCCCGAGCGCCGGACCGGGACCGTCAGACGCTCCTCGATCTTTGCTGGCTGCCGCGAATCCCCTCCTCGGCACTGGACACTGTCGCTCCCGACCGTGATGCGGCGCGGCTGCTCGACCGGCTCTACCGCAATCACCTGTTCACGCACCGGCGACCGTCGGATGCCGGTCCATCCCGCAGCGCAGCGCGTGGCTACGTGTACCAGTTTCACGCACTGTTCCAGTCCTTCCTCCGGGATCGCGCGCACGCGGTGCTATCAAGGGAGGCGGTGCAGGAAAGCCGTCGCCGGAGCGCGCGCGTCCTGGACTCGCTTGGTCAGTTCGAGGATGCCTTCGATCTGTACGCTGACGGCGAGGATTGGAATGGTGCCGAGTTGCTCCTCACGTCCCGCGCATTCGATCTCCTCGCGACCGGCCGGTGGAAGACCGTGCTGGGCTGGGTCGACGCCATCCCGGAATCCAGGGTCGCGGAAAGCCCGGGCCTCCAGCTCTGGCGGGGACTGGCGACGTCTGCAGCCGCGCCGGTCGAGGCCCGACCGATTCTGCGGCGAGCCTACGAGGTCGGAACGCAGCGTGGCGATACGCGCGTCTGTCTTTTCGCCGCGGCTGCGATGGTCGACACCTATCTTCTGGAGTACACGAACTTCCTCGGCATCGACGAGTGGCTGGACCTGGTGATCACGCCGCTGGAAGACTCCGGGCGTGCGCGGGAGGAAGACGACGTCGAGACGTGGCTCCACGCCGCAGCGCTGAACGGCATGACGTTCCGGCGATCGGCCCATCCGTTTCGCGAAAGGTGCGTCGAGCGACTGATGGCGCTGGTGCCCGGTGTGCGGGACCCGAATGTCGGCATGGGGGCCGTGGGCTCGCTGCTGCTGCATGCGAGTCTGACCGGACGGGTCATGCTCGTCAGGCAGATCGAGCCGCTGGTCGTGCCGCTGCTGTCACGTCCGAACCTGAGACCGCATGTCGTCGCAGTCACGCAATTTGCACTCGCGTTCTGCTATCACATCGATCACCTGCGCGACAGAACTCGTATTCGGGGCTGCCTTGCCGTTCTCGACAAGATCGCCACCGAGGACGGATTGGGCTATGTCCAGTGCTTCTCGGACATGATGCGCTACATGCTGGCGTGCCATTTCGGAGAAGAGCAGCAGTCCCTGGATGCCGTCCGTCTGCTCAATCGGCACGCGGCGTCTGGCCGTCCTTTCGACGTCGGGGGCGCGCATATGGGATATGCGTGGCATGCCGTCGGCGCGAGGAATACGGCGCTCGCGCTGGAACACGCGCGGCCCCTGGCAGACCTGTGGACGAAGACAGGTTCTATCTACCACGGGATCTTCTCGCTGGTGCCCGTGATCTGGGCGCTGCGGGCCAGTGGTCAGACGGACGCTGCGTTTGCGGAGTTTGAGCGCTACTGCAAGGCGTCCGCCGAGGCCGACATGCCGGTGCTCGACACCGCAAGGCTCGCAATGGAGACGATCTTCGCGCTCGACCGCGGCGACGAGCAGGCGGTAGACCGAGCGCTAAGCAATCTCATGGAACTGCTTGTTGAACATGGATGCATGTACGCGATCTGGCTGGTACCCGAGTGGTTCACCGAACTGATGAAGCAGGCGATTCGGCGGGATTTCCAGAGGAACCTGGCGGAGGAGTACCTTCGGAAATGTGTCGGTTGGGGTTTTTCGCCGCCGCCGCCGGACGACGAGTACTGGCCGTGGCCCATCCGGGTTCGCACTCTCGGCGATTTCGCTGTTGAACTGAATGGCAAAGCACTGACTTTCACAGGGAAGACGCCTCGAAAGGCGCTTTCGTTGCTCAAGTGCATCGTGGCTCACGGGGCGAAGGGTGTGACGCTGTCCTCGCTCGGCGAGACCCTCTGGCCGGACGAAGATGGTGACCGTGCGCAGGGCGCACTTCGCACAGCGCTGCATCGGCTGCGAGCGTTGCTGGGCGACCATCGCGCGCTTGCGGTCGTCGACGGGCGGGTGGTGCTCGACCCGACGCTCGTGTGGGTCGACCTTTTCGCGTTCGAGCGCATCGACCGGATCGCCCGACCGCCGCCAGACATCGCTTCCCGAACAGCATCGCTGTATCGGGGTCCATTCCTGCCGCACGATTTCGATTGGTCCTGGGCGGCCGTCGCGCGGCAGCGCTGCCAGCGCCGATACGAGCGGATGGTCTGTGCGATGGCAGAGTCCCACGAGCACTCCCGAAGTTGGGAGGAAGCGCTTGCCTGCTACGACGACGCCTTGACTCGCGAGGAGATGGTGGAGTCGTTCCATCGGGGGCGCATGCGTTGTCTTGCCTGTCTCGGGCGCGAGGCCGACGCCCTGATCGCCTACACCCAGTTGAGCCGTGCCCTCGAGGTTCGACTCGGCATCGCCCCTTCGAAAGAGACCGCCGCGCTCGCGGAATCCATCCGCCGCGGCCAAATGCCCCCCTCGACTTGAACGCTCCGGAATCTCCGGGATAAGTAACAGATCCGTAACCCGCTCCCCCGGAGACTGCGCCGCAACGGCACAGCCCCGAAGCCTTGTCTCGAGGCTGCACCGTCCGTGCTTTGTCCTCGCGAAATGTGGTGACAGGGCAATTGCGATCGCGCGAATCGATATGGGAGAAGACAGCATGAGCCGCAAGGCAACGTTGGGTGTTCTGTTCCTGGCCGTCCCCGGATTTCATGCGGCAGCCGCCGACATCGGCTACGCCGAAGGAACGGAGGTCATTGCCGGTGACAAGGTCGAGATCTACTCGGAGGACAAGGCTGCCGGCCGAATGCTTTCCGTCGGTTCCAACA
>CAZEDA010000310.1:0-4732 GCA_964510915.1 uncultured Rhodocyclaceae bacterium
CCGCGCCCCATCGAGGTCGCCGTCGTTTCCGGGGATCCTGCCCAGCCCGGCCCGTTCGTCGTGCGCTTCCGCATGCCGTCCGGCATGAAGTGGTCGCCTCACCGCTATGCGAATGCCCGGGAGATGACCATCCTGAAGGGCATCTTCTGGCTGGTGCCCGGCGAGAGCTTCAACTGGAAGGACATGAACGAGTACAAGGCCGGCACCACCCTCACCAAGGAAGCCGGCAAGCCCTACTTCGGCTGGGCCCGCACGGCAGTGGTCCTGGAAGAGAAAGGCGAAGGCCCGTCGCTCATCGAGTACGTGAATCCGGAGGACGACCCCCGCAACAAGCGCGCGCGTCGTTCCGCGGCGTCCGAGTAAGCGGCAGGGCCTGACTCTCCCGGTCTTCGGGCAGGGTTCAAACGAGAACGGCGCGGAGGTTTCCGCGCCGTTCTCGTTTCCGGACCGCCGTATGGGTGCGTTACTTCGCGGGCTGCACCGCCAGGCGGATCTGGTCGAGCGCAGAGGCGTCTTCCAGCGTGGTGAGATCTCCGGGGTCCCGACCTTCGGCCAGCGCCTGGATGCTTCGCCGAAGGAGCTTGCCGCTGCGGGTCTTGGGCAGCATCGTCACGAAGTGCACTCGGGCCGGCCGCGCGATGGCTCCCAGCTGCCCGTCGACGGCGGCCATCACTTCCTTCTCGAGGGCCGCCCGGGCTTCCGGGGTAGCGGTTCTCGCGGGGTCCTTCACGACGGCGAACGCGAGCGGCATCTGCCCCTTCAACTGGTCCGCCACGCCCACCACGGCCACCTCGGCCACGGCGGCGTGACTCTGCACGGCTTCCTCGATCTCGCGCGTTCCCAGGCGGTGGCCGGCCACGTTGATGACGTCGTCGGTACGACCCAGGATGAAGTGGTAGCCGTCCGCATCGCGGATGCCCCAGTCGAAGGACGAATAGACCAGCTTGTCGCGGAACATGGAGAAATAGGTCTTCACGAACCGCTCGTCGTCTCCCCAAACCGTCGCAAGACAGCCGGGCGGCAGCGGTGGCACCACCCCCACGACGGCCTTCTCGTCGGCGCCGGCCTCGGTGCCGTCCTCGCGGAACAGGCGCAGGTCGTAGCCGTAGGCCGGGAAGGACGGGCTGCCGAACTTCACGGGCGTGGCCTCGACGCCCGGGACGCTCGTGAGCATCGGCCAGCCGGTCTCGGTCTGCCAGTAGTGGTCGATCACAGGGCGGCCCAGCACGTCGGCGATCCACCGGTGAGTGGGCTCGTCGAGCGGCTCTCCGGCGAGGAACAGATGCCGCAGGGACGAGAGATCGTGGCGCTTCACGAAGGATTCGTCCTGCTTCTTGAGCACGCGGATGGCCGTCGGCGCTGAGAACATCACGGTCACGCGATGATCCTGAACGATCTTCCACCAGATGCCGGCGTCCGGACGGATCGGCACGCCTTCGTAGAAGATCGTGGTCATGCCGGCGATGAGCGGCGCGTACACGATGTACGAGTGCCCCACGACCCAGCCGATGTCGGAGGTCGTGAACATCGTCTCACCCGGGTTGCCCTGGTAGATGTGCTTCATCGACGCCGCGAGCGCGACTGCATAGCCGCCCACATCACGCTGCACACCCTTTGGCTTTCCCGTGGTGCCTGACGTGTACAGGATGTACGAAGGCTCGTTCGATTCGAGCCAGGTCACGGGGACGCGCGCATCCATGTGACGGGCGCGAAGAGTTGCCCAGTCGTGGTCACGACCCGGGACCGTGGTGTACTCCGGATCGAGTCCGCGATTCACCAGCAGCACGGCCTCGGGCTTGTTGCCTGAGAGCGAGATGGCTTCATCCAGCAGCGGCTTGTAGCGAACCACCTTGCCGGCACGCATGCCGGCGTCGGACGAGACGATGAGCTTGGGGCTGGCGTCGTCGATCCTCGTGGCAAGGCTGTGCGAGGCGAAGCCGCCGAACACCACCGAGTGGATCGCCCCGAGCCGGGCGCACGCGAGCATCGCGACGGCTGCCTCGGGAATCATCGGCATGTAGAGCAGCACGCGATCCCCGCGCCCCACCCCAAGCGATCGCATGACGGCCGCACAGCGGTTCACCTCGTCGTGCAATTCGCGATAGGTGAAGTGCTGTTCGGTGTCCGTCTCGGTCGAGATGAATACCAGCGCCTTCTGATCGGCGCGCGCGGCCAGGTGGCGGTCCACCGCGTT
Source organism: uncultured Rhodocyclaceae bacterium (assembly GCA_964510915.1). Taxonomy (GTDB): domain Bacteria; phylum Pseudomonadota; class Gammaproteobacteria; order Burkholderiales. The sequence continues at coordinate 2,195 of CAZEDA010000310.1, forward strand.
GTGGCACAGGTTCGTCTCCCCGCCCACGAACCAGCGCGCGAACGGCGGACGCGAGTACTCGAGCACCTGGTCAAACGGCTTGTGCCAGTCGACCAGCGCCGCCTGCTCGCGCCAGAACCCTTCCCGGTCTTCGATGGACCGACGATGAAACGCGTTGTAGACCTGTCCCATTGCTCTCTCCCCCTTCCCGCGCCGTGCCGCGCGGTGACGCCCTGCCGCTAGCCGATGGCGACGACCGTCCGCCCCTTGACCTGCCCCTTCACGAACGCGTCGAATGCCGAGGGCAGTTCCGCGAACGGAAGGGTCTTCGTCATCTGCGACAGATGGCGAGGCTTCATGTCGGAAGCGAGCCGCGACCACACCGCAGCGCGGAGCGGCATCGGGCAATTGACCGAATCGACACCGCACAGCGTCACGCCGCGCAGGATGAACGGCATCACCGTGGTGTTGAACGTGAAGTTCGCCGCCAGACCGATGGAGGCGATGGTGCCGCCGATGTCCATCGTGCTTGCCATCCACGACAGCACTTCACCGCCGAGATTGTCGACGGCGCCGGCCCACAGCGACTTGTCGAGCGGGCGGATCTTGGTGAGATCGAGCGAGGAGCGCAGCATGACCTTCGCGGCGCCCAGCCCCTTCAGATAGTCGGTCTCGGCTTCCTTGCCGGTGAGGGCCGTCACTTCGTAGCCCAGCCCTGCGAGGATGTCGACGGCGATGGAGCCCACGCCGCCGGTCGCGCCGGAGACGATCACGGGGCCGTTGCCGGGCTTCAGCCCGTTGGCTTCCATGCGGACGACGGCCAGACCCGCCGTGAACCCGGCGGTGCCCAGCGCCATGGCGTCCAGGGTGCTCATGCCCGAGGGCATCGGCACGACCCACGCGGCCGGCACGCGCACGTATCCGGCGTAGCCGCCGTCGTGGGCCACACCGACGTCGTAGCTGGTGCAGATGACCTTCTGGCCTGCCTTGAACGCGGGATCCGTGGAGCTTTCCACGGTGCCGGCGACGTCGATGCCGCCCACGCACGGAAAGCGCCGGATGATCTTGCCCGCACCGGTGGCCGCGAGCGCGTCCTTGTAGTTGATGCTGGAGTACTCGGCCTTGATCACGACTTCGCCGGGATCGAGCTCGTCCAGCGTCATGTCGACGATGCGGCTCGCGACCTTGCCGTCCTCGTTGAAGATTCTGAGTGCCTTGAACGATGCCATGTGGTGTCCCCTCGGTGATGGCGCGGGCGCAGGCCCGGCGGTCTTCGGCGTCACCCCAGATGGGGCTCGCCCAGGTATCGGTGCGTCTGCATCTCGACCAGCCGGCTGGCCGTACGGTCCTGCTCGGCGGTCGTGCGAAGTGCGGAATATAGCCCGACCGGATCGGCTGCGGCAGACAGAATCAGCTTCACGCGGCGGTCGTAGAACTCGTCCACCAGCCACGTGAACCGCCGCATCCGGTCGCTCTCGCCGCTCGCCTGGAAAACCGGTACGCCGCTCACGAACACGGTGTGGTACCGGCGCGCCAGCTCGATGTAGTCCGCCTGGGCCCGGGGACCGTCGCACAACGCCGTGAAGTCGAGCCAGGCCACGCCTCCGGCCACGCGCCGGGCAGGAATCTCGCGGCCTTCGATATTGAGTGTCTCGGCTGCGCCGTCGCTGCCCGCGATGGCGTGGAACATCCCCGCCATGGCTTCGTCCGCCTTGGGCCCGGGCGGGACATGGTAGGTGCCGGCGCGTTCGAGGGCCACCTGTCGGTAGTCGGTGCCGTCGTCCATGTGGACGATCTCGAAGCGGGTTCGGAGCAGTTCGATGGCCGGCAGGAACTGCCCGCGCTGCAGGCCATGCAGGTAGAGATTCTCGGGCTCGGTGTTGGAGGTCGTGACCACGGCCACGCCCTGCGCCATGAGACCTTCGAGCAGCTTGCGCATCAGCATCGCGTCGCCGATGTCCGTCACCTGGAACTCGTCGAGACACAGCAGACGCGCTTCGGCCGCCACGGCAGCCGCCACTTCGTTCATCGGATCTTCGCGGCCCTGCAGTTCGCGCAGCCGGGCGTGGATCTCCTGCATGAACCGATGGAAGTGCACGCGCCGCTTCGAGGCGAGCGGCGCGTGATCGAAGAAGGTGTCCATCAGGAAGCTCTTGCCGCGGCCCACGCCACCCCATAGGTACAGCCCGCGGGGCGGTTCGGCACGGGACTGGAACCAGCGGCGCCATCCTGTCGCAGCCGGCGCCTGCGCGAGATCGCGCTCGATACGGGCGAAATGGGAGATCGCGCGGCGCTGCGTGGCGTCGAGTTCGAACCCGAGGTCACGCGCGCGCCGGTCGAAGGCGGCTTCCAGGGAGTCGTCCGCGACCGGTGCGTCGACCGCGACCTGCCGAACGGAGCCGGAGGTCACGGGGAACGGTCAGATGTTGAGGGTGCGCTTGTCCACGCCCAGGGCCGCTTCGTGCATGGCCTCGGAGAGCGACGGGTGCGCGTGCACGATGCGGGCGATGTCCTCGCTGGACGCACCGAACTCCATGGCCACGACGGCCTCGGAAATCA
>CAZEDA010000311.1:0-4722 GCA_964510915.1 uncultured Rhodocyclaceae bacterium
GGCGACACGGCGCGCGAATCCTTCGACAACATGCTGTCCCTGGTGCGTCGCGCGAGAACCTACCTCGAACAGAAGGGCGCATGGGCCCTTCCTCGACGGGACGCGCCATCGCGCACCTGGGACAAGGCGGTCGGGCTCGCCCGGCTCCGCGCGTCGCTCAGCCGGACTGCCGGGTTCCCCGTCGTCCTCTGCGTCGACGACGATCCCGAGGTCATCGCGTTCGTGTCCCGGCCGGACCTGGCCGAGGTCGCGCGGCAGGGTCCCCCCACCCCGCAGCACGCCGTCTTCACCAAGCGATGGCCGGCGCTCGGTCTCGACGTGGACGGCTACGCAGCCGAGTACCGCGCCTACTGCCAGGAGGCAGGCGGCGAGTTCCATCCTGACGAGTTGCCCGACCCCGCACCTCGGATCCTGCTGGATCCCGCCTACGGCATGATCGCCCTCAGCGTCGACGGCGATCACGCGCGTCGCACGGCCAACGTCTACCGCCACGATATCGAGATCATCACCCGCGCCTCCGGTCACAGCCGCTACCGCTCGCTGCCGGCCGACGCGATCCTGGCGGCCGAAGTGCACTACGGCGGGTTCGATCGGCAGCGCCTGGCAAGACGAGAAGCGGATCTGCCGCTTCTCGGATGCGTAGTCGGATGCTGCGGCGTCAACGATCCCGCCCTCACCGGAGCGCTTGCGGCCGCCGGCGCAGACGTCGTACCGCTGCACGGCAGCCGGGTCCGCACCATCGATCTGGTGTACGGCCTGGGCGGTCTCGACGCCTGCGTGCTGGGACGCGGCGGCACCGATCTCATTCCGGAGTGGGAGGTCCTGCTGTCGCTGTCGCCCGGCGGCGGCATCGTCGTCACTCGGGACGAGTTCGCGTCGCCGGGCACCGTGTTGCACACCATCGCCGCACGCTGGAACTTCGGGAGTCCCGCATGACTGCTTTCTTCACGCTGCGCTGGCTCGCGCCTGACGCCGTCGAGCTGCTCGATCAGCGTCTTCTCCCCCGGCGCGAGCACTATCTCCATCTGCGTTCCGCCGACGAAGTCGCTGACGCCATCCGGACCCTCGCGGTGCGCGGCGCCCCGGCAATCGGCTGCGCCGCCGCGTATGGCATCGCGGTCGAAGCCGTCCGCTGCCGCCACCTCGATGCGTCGGGGTTCGCGTCGGCGCTGCAGGCGGCGTTCGGCGTGCTCGCCGCGAGTCGGCCGACCGCCGTCAATCTCTTCTGGGCGCTCGCACGCATGCGAGCCGTCCACGACGCCCTCGCAGGCACTCCCCCGATCCACGCGGCGGCAAAGCTGCTGGAAGAAGCGCACGCGATCCTCGCCGCGGACGTCGCCGCCAACGAGGCGATGGGACGTCATGGTGCAGCGCTGGTGCCCGATGGCGCGGCGATCCTGACCCACTGCAATGCCGGTGCTCTGGCGACAGCCGGGCACGGCACGGCCCTGGGGGTCATCCGCTCGGCGGTGGCAGCCGGCAAGAAGGTACGTGTGTTCGCCGACGAGACACGCCCTGTGCTGCAGGGCGCGCGCCTCACGGCCTGGGAATTGTCGCGAGACGGGATCGACGTCACGCTTCTGCCAGACGGGGCGGCCGGCCATCTCATGGCCACCGAGAAGGTGGATCTCGTGGTGGTGGGCGCGGACCGCATCGCCGCCAACGGCGACGTCGCGAACAAGATCGGCACCTATCAGGTTGCCGTGTTGGCGCGCCGCCACGGCGTGCCGTTCTACGTGGCAGCCCCGATGTCGACCTTCGACTTCTCGCTGGCGGACGGTCGCACCATTCCCATCGAGCAGCGTGATGCGTCTGAGGTCACGGGCTATGGCGCGGAGCGCTGGGCACCCGAAGGCGTCGGCGTGTTCAACCCTGCTTTCGATGTCACCCCGGCGGAGCTCGTGAGCGCGATCATCACCGAAGCGGGTGTCGTGCACCGACCGGACACGCAGTCCCTCGCACGCTTGCGGGACGGCGCCGCGACATCCTGATCGCAGCGCACGACGGGTTCGCGCGTCGCTGACGAACAACGCTGTCTGTGATTTGCGTCGGTGTGACGATGGCGCTGCTTCCCGCTTGCACGTATTCCTGCGCGCACAGATGCGCGGCACGATACCGCGAGTGTGTCGCGTACTAACGCGATCAGGAAATTTTTCATCGCGCATCGTGTGTAGAGGATGCGGGAACGAACGCTTGCGATGTAGACTCGAAACCATGGCAGTGCGTTGTCGCGAGAATCGCGCGCTGCAGAAATTCTGGACTTTCGAATCCTCGCAGCGATGTTCGTTCCTCCCCGATACAGGAGAACACGATGGCAGGCGGATCCACTTCGAAGAGCAGCATGCAGCAGCGTCTTGCGTGGGCGGTCAGTCTCGCCGGCGCGCTTGCAGGATTGCTTTACGGATACGACTTCGGAGAATCGCTGAGCGGCCCCTGGGTCGGCGCGGTGACGGGTGCGAGTTCTGCGGTATTCGGCGCGATGATCGCCGGTTCGGTGGCGGAGCGATTGCTCTCGGCCATCACACCACGCGACCGGGTGCTCTGAAGAGTTAAACGCTCGCCTTGAGGCGCGCGTGTGCGGGAGCATGCGCCGCCAGCCGGCAGCGCGTCGTCCCAACCTGATCGATCAGACCTTCCCCAGTGCCGCGCCGGTCGGCACCTGATCCCCGCTCTTGCGCACCAGCTGCGCCATCGCGACGACCGTCGCAAACAGCAGAACGATTTCCAGGGCGTACACCATGACGTAGCCGGTGGCGGGCCCTGCCATCGACGCGCCGAACGCGCCGTGCGAGGCGAGCGTCCCGAAGACGTCCCGGAGAATACCGCCGAGAGCCACGGCGATCCCGGCGCCAGTCGCCTGCACCGCGCCCCACGCACCCAGCGCGAGGCCCACCTGGTCCTTCGGCGCACGGTTCATCGTGAAGGTAAGCGTGCCGTGCCCGAACAGGCCGCTCGCAAATCCGATGAGCGCGACACCAAGGGCGAAGACCGCGACGGACTGCGTCGAAGCCGCGATGATCACCGCTCCGAAAGCCGGGATGCCGACCCAGGCGCCCGCCATCGCCATGCGTGACGGATCCGCTCCTCGACTGAGGATGCCGGATGCAAGCGTGAATCCCGCGAGACCGCCGGCGGCCAGCGTGGCGGTGAGCCACGTGGTTGCGCCCACACTCATCTCGAGCACGCGTCCGCCATAGGGCTCGAGCAGGACATCCTGCATGGCGAAGGCCATCGTGCCCAGGCCGATCGCAATCAGTGCTCTGCGGGCGCCGTCGGTGCCGATGTAGGTCGCCCAGGCTTCCGAGAACTTCGGCGGCGGCGCGTCCGCCTTCCTGCGGAATCTGCCGGGATCACGCGTCTCCTGCTTCCACAGGGCGATCGTGTTGAGGACTATGGTCGCGATTGCGGAAGCCTGGATCACCTGCACCAGCCGCCCCGGCGTGAAGTCGCGCAGGAAAGCGCCGAAGATGACCGCGCTCACGATCGAGCCCACGAGCAGCATCACGTACATGAGCCCCACCACCTTCGGCTGCGCCTCTTCGGGCGCGAGGTCGGTCGCAAGGGCGAGCCCGGCAGTCTGCGTGGTGTGCAGTCCGGCACCCACCGCGAGGAAGGCGATGGCGGCTCCCGCCTGCCCCACCCACGATGGCCAGTTCGCGGCATTGCCGCCGCCCGACAGAACCAGGAGGGCGAAGGGCATGACGGACAAGCCGCCGAACTGGATCATCGTGCCGAGCCAGATGAACGGGACGCGCCGCCAGCCGAGCGCGGAGCGATGCGTGTCGGACCGGAATCCGATCAGGGCACGAAAGGGGGCGTAGAGGACGGGAAGCGACACCATCACCGCGACGAGTGTCGCGCTCACATGGAGCTCGACGATCATCACGCGGTTCAACGTACCGACGAGCAGGACGAGGGCCATGCCCACCGAGACCTGGAACAGCGACAACCGCAGGAGACGCGAAAGCGGCATCTGCTCGCTCGCCGCATCGGCGAACGGCAGAAAGCGCGGTCCGAGACTGAACCAACGCGTCAGGATCGACCGGCTTACACGGTTCATCGCAGGGCCTCGAATCGTTCAGGCACACCGTGCCGGTCGCAGCGGCTTGCGCACGGTAGCCGGGGCCGGGGGCGGGAACCCCCGGCTTTCAGACACGAAAGCGCCGAAGGATCGGCGCCTTACTTCTTCGCTGCCGGTGCCTCAGGCGGAGGAGTACTCGCGTCGGCAGACACTGCTGCCACCTTCGCGGGGCCTTCCCAGTAACCCTTGAACCACGACGTGTTGTTCAGCACCGCGAAATGCACGGTGAGAGACGTCAGCGCCACGCCGGCAAAAAACAGCGGCATGCCGACCGTCGGCTTGACTACACACCAGATCTTTCCGTAGATCATTTGATTTCTCCGTGTTCAGCTCAACCAAGCCACGGCGAATAAATGGCCGCCAGCAAATGGGCCAACGCAGAGAACAAACCGAAGATCTGAGTCCCCTGGATGAGTTTGGAATGCAACTCCTCCGACTCCGCTTCGGTCAGCCCTGTAGGCCAGACCCTGTCTTCATCCTTGCTTGCCATGTGCCCTCCTGTAAGGGTTCTGAAATACGTGCATGACCCGCACGCAGGTCCGGCATCAGGCATACCGCATCCTCGGTGCCGCGCTTAGTAAGTTAGACCTTACATGAGTTAATGTCAAGAAAACATGACACCTTGTCCAACCTGGACGCGC
>CAZEDA010000312.1:0-4720 GCA_964510915.1 uncultured Rhodocyclaceae bacterium
CGAGGAGCACCAGTCGGGACAGTGGTAGAGCGTGAGCGCCATGGCGGAAGCCTTTCGAAAAGAGATCAGGCCCCAAGGTTACGGCATCGCACGGAGCCCGCGCGGGGAATGGTGCGTTCATGAGGGTCGGACGCGGCGTCGGGAGCCTTGAATCGTGCACATCGCACGAGAATGCGCTCGCGGCGAACTCACTCGGACATCGGCTTTCGACTCCGCCGCGAAGCAACGAAAGCACGGTTGTGCATGATAGAGACCGTGGCGGCGCGGCCTCGGAAACGCCGTGCCGAGCGGCACTGATGCAACCACGCGCAGCCCATCGCCAGACCGAGCAGAGCCAGACTGCCCGGCTCCGGCACCCGGTAGATCTCGAACGTCGCGACGTTGCCCCACACACCGTCGTCGAGATCGGCACCGTCACTCGCACCCACGACATTCCAGTAGATCTGCCGGGAATGCGAATCCAGATCGAGCAGGGCATCAATCAGCCCCGTGTCGAGCTGGAGGCAGCGATAACCCAGTTCGTCGACTTGGCCGCAGTTGTCGAACTGCCCGCCGGCGGACCCGCCACCTGCAGGCGAGAGATCGATAGTGCGGACCAGATCCAGGTTCGGCCGGGCCGTCCAGTCCGAGTCACCGGTGTAGTCACCATCACCGGGACCCGGTGACGGCAGGCTCGTGCTGACCTTGAACAATTGCAGGCGGTAGCGTTCCAGAGCCGCGTCGTCATTGCCCCAGGGGGCCCGCCAGCTCAGGACAGGCGCCGGATCGACACCCACACGAAACACGGGTACCGAAGGGTCGGTCAACGGATCGGGATGCCAGGGAGCATCGCTGATGTCCTTGGCCGGCGTTTGCGCCGCGGCGTCGATGGCACCCGGGGTGGAAATGTCGTCCGATGGCTTGGAGACGGCCGGATCGGTTGGCGCCAGCGGCGACGGCGGTGCACGCAGTGCCCCCAGGGCTCGCGGCGCGACGTGGTGCTCGGCGAAGATGGCACCGAAGTCCGCTCGGGTCCTCGCATCCTTGAATTCCTTCGCGAGGAAGTCCACGAACTCCAGGAAAGTCTTCGCGCCGCTCTTCACCAGCAGGTCGAACATCGTCTTGTGGCCGAGCGTGACGCCGTCGACCCCGCCCTCGCTGCCACCGGTCCCGTCCATCAAGTCCCACAACATGCGTGCGATCGAGAGCTCGTTGAGTTCGCCGTCAGTGGTGGCTTCGACGACACCGGTCGCGCCCTCCGTCAGCGTGCCTTTCTTCTCGATGTCCCAGCTGATGACGGAGTCGATCGTGTCCTGGTAGAGCGTCACCCTGTCCCGGATCGACTCCTTGCCGGCAGCGATGCGAACATCGGGCAGGCGTTCCAGCCCGGTCTGACGGTTCTCCCAGTCCTGCGCGGCACCCTGGAAGAAATTGCTGAAACCTTCGGACCACGCGAGCTTGTCGGTCAGTGTTTCGCTGAAGGAATGGGGACCGCCCGGCATCGGATAGCTGTTGAACCCGTTGGCGAACGAGGCGGCGTGTCCGACCTCGTGCAGCAGGATGTCCCAGTCGAAGGCGTCGGAACTGATGTTGCCGGGCCGAGTCGCCGTGTTGTTCAGTCCCACGTTCAACTGGAAGGTCCTCGCGTCCTGGCTCGCCGGTTGATTGACCGACGTGATCCCCGGCGTGCCAAGCACTCCGTTGATGGTCATCGCCTGCGAACCCAGGAACTCCAGATAGCGCTTGCCGGTGACCATCGCGTCGAAGGATGCGAACGCACGGCCCTCGTTGGTGTTGATGCCGGGGACGGTATAGGGCAGCGCCGAGAAACTGCCTCCGACGTTGGCGACCACGGGGCTCGTCGCGAAGTAGTTGGCACCCGCGGTGTTGTCGTCTCGCTTGAAGTTCATCGACACCGATACGCTGCCCCCCGCGCTGGCGGCCAGGATGCGTCCCGCGGGATCGATGCCTCCGGTCTCGAAGTTCTCGAGCCTGGCGCTCGCCTTGCCGTCCAGGCTGGTGACGATCAAGGGAAACGGGCCTGACGTGCCAAAGGGGCCGATCGCCCGATAGTTGTCGCTACCGTCAGGCTGCTGATCGTAGACCTCCATCCGCCCGAGGCGCACCGCGTGCTGCTTGCCGTCCAGATCCGCGTAGCGGAACGCCCAGTCGCTTTGGATCACTTCGACCGAGACCGCCATGGCGGGCAGCATGCCGAACGCCGCGCCCGACAGAGTGGCGAACGCCCGTACAAGGTGGGGGGTCGTGGGACGTGACGATCCGGTTCTGCGAGCTGGACGCTTCATTGGCGCTATCTCCTCATCCTGACGCCGTGGCGGTTCGAGCCCGGCTTCTCGTTGTGATGCGGACCCTCGTGGAGCACAGCGCCCAAGAGGACCGCGGCAAAGGCGGAACGCCCTCCCGTCAAGGGAGCGGCGCGCCGAGCATGCGGTCAATGCCGAGCGGATGGTGTTCGAGGTAGTGCTTCAGGCACAGCCGGAGTCTGGCCGCGTGCGCGAAGTTGCCTGTGCGAACAGCATGCTCGATGTCATCGCGAATCATTCGTCCCACCAGCACCTCGCCACTCTCCGAGCGGACCAGGTAGTTGCCCAGCTCGACAGCAAGCATCTCCGGAACATGCTCATGCTCCGTGATGGCAAGGATCTCTTCCTCCGTCAGTTCCGACAGGGCGATGCAGTCTTCTATGGTGAGCATGGCGTGCCCTCCCCTCACGAACACCGGCTAGTCCTTTTATTCAACGCCAGCGCAATCGTGCGGACGTTGATCTGGGACAAAGGGAACGCGGGCTGAAAAAAACGCGGTGTCCGATCCGACCACCGTGTCCCGGATGTCAGCAGCCCCGGTACCGCCACGGGCGCGGAGCAAAGACACGTCTCAACCCGCGATGTACGCGCCCAGATTGGTGACGAGCGCTTCGTGATGGAGTCCAAAGCCTGCGCTGCAGGGCAGCATTCGAGTCCCCGTCACCGATTTCCGGAAGGAGGGTCCGGAGGGCAGACGTGGTCTGGGCAGAGGCCGGGGGATTGATCTGCATGCGACTCGGCTCGATCATGGCGCTTCCCGCCGGGGAGTGTCGCCATCCTCCCCGCCGCCGCAATCACACGCAGCGCACCAAACCCTCAGCGATGAACGAAGACACCGAACGCCGCCTGACGAACCTTGAAATCAAGGCCACCTATGCCGAGGACACGCTCGAACGGCTGAACGAGGTCATCGTGCGCCAGCAGGCACAGATCGACCAGTTGGTGCGGGAAGTCGTGCTGTTACGCGCACAGACCCCGGCCGACGAAGCGCCGGCCTTCCGCAGCCTGCGAGACGAGTTGCCGCCGCACTACTGAAGTGCCACCGGCGCGAGCGCGCCGGTCAGCGCCGGGCAGCGAGGCCGTCGAAGGCGACGGACACGAGGTGCGCAACGAGATCCTCATCGCGGAAGCGGCCGCCACGACGGAGGAAATCGAGCGCGGGATCGCAGGTCCGCGAGTAGATGGTGTGGACCATGACTTCCACGGGAACGTCTCCGCGGAGATCTCCGGCAGCCACCGCCTGCTGGACCAGGCCCGTGACCATCGCATTCATTCGGAAGATGGCCCCGACGTAGTCCATCGACGTCATCAGACTCGCCTGGAGGCTGGCGCTGCCGGACGGCAGGAGCGGCAATCCGCCGGCGAGACGGGACTCGAGTGTCCAGCGCAGGGCGGCCTTGAGCTTGTCCACGGCCGCCATCTCCGCGGGCAGCGCCTCGATGGCGGCCATCGCCCCGCGCAGCACGCGCACCATCGCGGCGGCGGCGAGACTCTCCTTGGAGGCGAAGTGCTTGTACAGGATGCCCTTGGAGACGCCTACCGCGGCGGCGACGTCGTCCATGGTCATCAGATCAAACCCCTTGTCAGCGAGAAGCTGATTCGCGGCCGTAACGATCAGGTCTTCCCTGACCTTGAATTGCTGTTCCTTGAAGGACGGACCTTCCATGCGTTGTCGAGCTCCGTGGGACGGAACCAATGAGTTCTAGTTATGACTAATCAGTCACGTTTTTGACTGTCGCGTCACGAAAACGTGCCGGGCCCTGGTACACCCGGCAAGCACCCCGACGCGTGACCCTGGGAAGCCGGCCCGCGCGGGCCGACCCCGCAGCAATGATCAAGGAGCCCAACATGCAGGATCGTATTCGGAATTTCCTGAGCGCCAGCATAGCAGCCTGCGCACTGTTCGTAACCGCCTCGGCAGGCGCCGCCACGTCCGTCGCGCCGGTCGGCAGCACCTTTGTCGTCCTGACAGCCACTCCGGTTCTCGTAGGCGCCGGTGTCGGTGTGGACAAGCTCGGTTCGGCGGCATTGTTCCCCGACGCCTCCGGCAATCTCATCGGGGCATTCGCCATCACCGGCGGCACGCTGGACCCCGACCTCGGCAATGCCCTGATCGAGCACGACGGCAGCGGCCTGCAGCTGTCGCGCAACGGCACGGACGTGAAGCTGGAGAACTTCCTCATCAACACGACGCTGCCGACCGACACGATCTTCGGCCAGGTGACCGTCGGCAGCACCACGCTGTCGGATGTGCCTCTGTTCACGCTGAACGGGTCGAAGCTGTTCCTGAGCGATGCGGCGGGCGACGCGCTCGTGAGCTTCCTCGGCATTCCCGACCTGGGTGGGGCGCAGCTGGGCTTCGCGCTGACGAATCCGCTTCCGGTGCCCGAGCCCGAGACCTACGCGATGATGGGCGC
>CAZEDA010000313.1:0-4716 GCA_964510915.1 uncultured Rhodocyclaceae bacterium
GCGCGCCGCGTTGACGAACTCCTCGCCAAGCCGTTGTCGGTCGACGACGCGGTTCAGATCGCGCTGCTCAACAACCGAGGGCTGCAGGCTGCGTATCACGAGCTCGGCATCAGCGAGGCGCAACTCGTCGAAGCGGGGCGTCTGCCCAACCCCCATTTCGCGATGCTCCGCGCTGGTCGGGATGAAGGCGGCGTGCGCGAGTTCAAGATCGAACAGGCCCTGACCTTCAACGTGTTTTCGTTGCTGACGATGCCTCAGGCGCTCGCGATCGAGCGGCGCCGCTTCGAGTCAGCGCAGCGCAGCGTCTCCCTGGAGATGATCCGGCTCGCCTCCGAGACCCGCAAGGCCTACTACTCTGCGATCGCCGCCGACGAGGCCGTTCGCTACATGCGTCAGGTGCGCCAAGCCGCCGATGCCGGTGCCGAGCTGGCCCGCCGGATGGCGCAGGCTGGCAACTTCAATACGCTGCAGCGCGCACGCGAGCAGAGCTTCAACGCCGACGCGGTGCTGGCGCTCGCGCGGGCGGAGCGCGTCGCGATCTCGAGCCGCGAACGCCTTGTGCGGCTGATGGGCCTGTGGGGAACCCAGACCGCGTTCAAGTTGCCCGACCGTCTGCCCGACCTTCCGGCAAGCCCGCGCGAGCTGCCCGACGTCGAGACGATGGCGATGTCGCAGCGGCTCGACCTGATGTCGGCGCGGATCGACACCGAAGCGCTTGCGCGCAATCTTGGCCTGGCGAAGACCACGCGCTTTCTCAACGTGCTGGAACTCGGTCCGGCGCGTGTGCTCGAGGGTGAGCGCGGCAGCGGCTACAAGCGCGGCTATGAGATCGCATTCGAGATCCCGCTGTTCGATTTCGGCACGGCGCGGGTCGCCAAGGCGGAAGCGATCTACATGCGGCAGCTGAATCTCGTCGCCGAGGCAGCGGTCAATGCGCGCTCCGAGGTTCGCGACGCGTACAACGGCTATCGAAGCGGATTCGACGTCGCGCGCCACTATCGCGATGAGATCGTCCCGCTGAGGAAGCGCATCTCCGACGAAAACCTGCTGCGCTACAACGGGATGCTGATCGGCGTTTTCGAGCTGCTCGCCGACGCGCGCGCGCAGATCACCTCGGTCAACGCCTACATCGAGGCGCTGCGCGACTTCTGGATCGCACAGGCTGACCTCGAGATGGCGCTGATCGGCCGACCGAGTCTCGCCACGCCCGCCGCCGCTTCGATGGGCGCGGCGGGCGGTGGCGACGCCCCGCACTGAATACAGGATCCGAGGACATCCATGTCTAACCGACGCACCTTCCTGACCTCGGGCGCCGCCGCTGTCACCACCGCGGTGGCGGCTGCCTCGGTGAGCCGGGTGGCACTTGCCGCACTGCCCGAGGCGGTCACGCAGACCAAGCCCGACACCATGCCGCCGCTCGCGCCGCCGAACGGCCGACCCTACAACCCGGTCGTGACTCTGAACGGCTGGACGCTGCCGTGGCGGATGAACGGCGGCGTGAAGGAGTTCCATCTCGTCGCCGAGCCGGTGGTGCGTGAGATGGCGCCCGGCTTCAAGGCGCATCTGTGGGGCTACAACGGGCAATCTCCCGGCCCGACGATCGAGGTCGTCGAGGGCGACCGGGTCCGCATCTTCGTCACCAATCGCCTGCCCGAGCACACGTCCATCCACTGGCACGGCCAGCGCCTGCCCAACGGCATGGACGGCGTGGGCGGCCTGAACCAAAAGGCGATCGAGCCGGGCAAGACCTATGTCTACGAGTTCGTAGCGCGCCGGCCTGGCACCTTCATGTACCACCCGCACGCCGACGAGATGACGCAGATGGCGATGGGGATGATGGGTTTCTGGGTCACGCATCCGCGGGAAAAGCATCCGCTGATCGACCCTGTCGACCGCGATTTCGTGTTTCTGCTGAACGCGTACGACATCGATCCGGGCGCCTATACGCCGAAGATCATGACGATGCTCGACTTCAATCTCTGGAGTTGGAACAGCCGGATCTTTCCAGGCATCGATCCGCTGGTGGTACGCAAGAACGACCGTGTGCGGATCCGCATCGGCAACCTGACGATGACCAACCATCCGATCCACCTGCACGGCCACGAGTTCCTGGTGACGGGCACCGACGGCGGGCCCACGCCGAAGTCCACGCGCTGGTACGAGGTCACCACCGACGTCGCGGTCGGGCAGATGCGCCAGATCGAGTTCCTCGCCGACGAGGAGGGCGACTGGGCGTTCCACTGCCACAAGAGCCACCACACGATGAACGCGATGGGCCACGACGTGCCGACGATGATCGGCGTGGACCACCGCGGCGTCGCGAAGCAGATCGGGTCGCTGATTCCCGACTACATGGTGATGGGCGAGCGCGGCATGGCCGACATGGCCGAAATGACGATGCCATTGCCCGACAACACCGCGCCGATGATGACCGGGCAGGGTCCGTTCGGCTCGGTCGAGATGGGCGGAATGTTCACAGTCGTCAAGGTGCGCCCCGACCAGAAGCCCGGCGACTACAAGGATCCAGGCTGGTACCGGCACCCCGCCGGAACGGTCGCCTTCGAGTACGGTGGATCTCTGCCGGAACCATCACGCTTTGCGGCCGAGAGCGCAGGCGCGATGCCTGTCTCGAACATGCCGGCGAAGGAGGTCGAGGTGAAGGTGCGCAAGCCCGGGGCCGGAGGCCACGGCGGGCATGGATCGCGATGAGCGCCGACCTGCTGCGCAACTTCGGGCCGCAGCCCGACCCAAGCCGCTCCCGCCGCAACTATGCGGCACTTGCAGCAGGCTATGACGCGTCGTGCCACCGGATAGAGCGGTTGCGTGCGCAGGCGATTGCAACACTCGCGTTGCTCCCGGGCGAGCATGTGCTCGACGTCGCGTGTGGCTCGGGAGCGACGCTCGCCGCGCTGGCGTGTGCCGTCGGACCGAGCGGCCGCGTGACCGGTGTCGAGCACAGCCCGGAGATGGCGGCGCTGGCACGCGACCGTGCACGTGTCGCAAGCGCGCGGGCGCCGACCGAGGTGATCGAAGCCGCGGTCGAGTCTTTGCCGACCGGCTTGCAAGTCGATGCGATGCTCTTGTCTTACACGCACGATGTGCTGCAGTCGGAGATCGCTGTCGACCGCCTGCTCGCATGTGCGCGGCCTGGAGCACGTCTGTCGATCCTCGGCATGAAGACGCTACCGTGGCTATGGGGTTGGCCGGTGAACGCATTCAACCTCTACCGCGCGCGGCGCTATCTCACCACCTACTCGAACCTCGATCGGCCCTGGCAGGGGCTGTCGCAACGAGGCCTCGATGTGCGCGTCGTGGCCACCGGCCTGATGGGATCCGCTTACCTCGCGACGACAACGACTCGTTGAAACCGCCAGCTTCCACCTAACCTGAAGGGAAATGACCATGATCCAACTCAATCTGCTGCGCGGTGCCAGCATGCTCGCCACCATCGCGCTGATGCTCGGTGCATCACCGTCGTTCGGGCACGGCAACGAGGATCACGCCAAGAAGACTGGCGCGGTCGTCAAGGAACAGAAACCCTGGGGTATCGCGGGCGATCCCAAGCGTGTTGGCCGCACCATCGAGATCGCGATGAACGATCAGATGCGATTCGTGCCGGATCGCATCGAGGTCAAGCAAGGCGAGACGGTGCGGCTTGTCGTACGCAACGTCGGCGCCGCGATGCACGAGCTGGTGATCGGCACCAAGAAGGAGCTCGACGAGCACGCGGCGATGATGGCAAAGCACCCCGGCATGGAGCATGACGAACCCTACATGGTCCACGTCGGACCCGCGAAGCGTGGCGAGATCGTCTGGACGTTCAACCGCGCGGGCGACTTCGACTTTGCCTGTCTGATCGCCGGGCATTACCAGGCCGGCATGGTCGGCAAGATCAAGGTTGCCGCCAAATGATCGGAAGTCCGTCACGATGAACAGCCGTCGAGTCGATGCATCACGTGTGTCGCCCACCCGCCGCGCGCTCGTCGCGCTCGCGATGGCGACGGCCGCCGCGCCTGCGGTCGCGCAGCGCCCCGGCGCTCCGGCCGTCGAGGTCTGGAAGAGCCCCACCTGCGGCTGCTGTCAGGACTGGGTGCGCCTGATGGAGCAGGCGGGCTTTCGCGCAAAGGTCAACGACACCGGCAACACCGCGATCCGCAAGCGCCTGGGCGTCGACCCCAGGCTGGGCTCGTGCCATACCGCGTTGGTCGGCGGATATGCGCTCGAAGGTCACATCCCGCCCGCCGACGTCGTGCGACTGCTCGCCCAACGGCCGGAGGCGATCGGGCTCGCGGTACCGGGCATGCCCATCGGCTCGCCGGGTATGGACGGGCCCGAGTACGGCGGCCGGCGCGATCCCTACGACGTGCTGCTCGTCGCCCGAGATGGCGGCAGCAGCGTATTCGCTAGCTACCGTTGATAGCTATCGAGTAATTATTCCTGCAATTCCGCACACTTTGAAGGAATCGACATGAAGTACGCAACGCTCATGGCTCTTATCGTTGGCGCGCTAGTCACCCCGGCTGCGTGGGCGCAGGCTCCCTCTGGTCATGGTGCGCACGGCGCACATGCTCAGGGTGCTGCCTCACCCGCTGCGGAGGCGACCGAAGGCGAGGTCCGTCGGATCGACACGCCGAACCGAAAGATCACGCTGCGTCACGGCGAGATCAAGAACCTGCAGATGCCGCCGATGACAATGGTCTTTGAGGTCAAGGATGC
>CAZEDA010000314.1:0-4704 GCA_964510915.1 uncultured Rhodocyclaceae bacterium
GGATCGAAGACATAGCGCTTGCGGCAGAACTCGCAGGTGACTTCCACGGAACCGCGCTCGGCGACGATCGAGCGAACCTCGTCCGGGCCGAGCGAACGGAGCATGCCGGTCACCCGTTCGCGGGAGCACGAACAGCGGAACGACAGCGGCGAGGCTTCGAACACCCGCAGATCGTCCTCGTGGAACAGGCGGCGAAGGATCTCGCGGCTGGGGAGCTTCAGCAGTTCTTCGCTTCGGATCGTTCCGCCGAGCAGGGACACGCGGTTCCAGTTGTCGGCGTCGGCATCCTGCTCGCCGGGAATCTTCTGGAGCAGCAGGCCGCCCGCGAGGTGATCGTCCGCCGCGAGCCAGAGGCGGGATTCGAGCTGTTCGGAGGTGGACATGTAGTGTTCGAGCACGCCCGCGACGGAATCGCCGTTGAGGTCGACGATGCCCTGGTAGGACTGCCCGCCATCCCGCGGTACCAGCGTGATCACGAAACGTCCGGTGCCGAGCAGCGCCCGCAGCGGCGCGTCGGGCAGTTCGCCGTCCCACGTCGCCGTGGCGCGCAGCGTGCCTTCGCTGGTGACTTCGACCACGATCAGCTTCACCGGACCGCTGCCCTGCATCTGCATCACAAGGGAGCCTTCGAACTTCAGCGTTGCCGAAAGCAAGGCTCCCGCGGCCATCAGTTCACCGAGCACCGTGCGCAACGGCTGCGGATAGTCGTGGCGTTCCAGCACGGCGCGCCAGGTGGCGTCGAGCCGGACCAGGTGGCCACGCACGGGCATGTTCTCGAACAGGAATCGTTGCAGGGAATCGCTCATGGGGACGGCTCTTCAGGATGCTTCGCGCAGGACCTTGCGCTGTACCTTGCCCGAAGTGGTCATGGGCAGGGTCGCGACGAATTCGAACAGCTTCGGGCACTGATAGGGAGCGAGGCGGGCGCGTACGTGGTCCTGGAGTTCGCGCTCCAGTTCGGGGGTGCCGCTGCGGTCCGGGACCAGCACGATGAACGCCTTGATCAGATGCCCGCGCGTGGCGTCCGGTACGCCGACGACGGCGGCGTTGACGACCGCGGCGTGCTGAACGAGACAGTTCTCGATCTCCGCGGGGCCGATGCGATAGCCGGAACTCTTGATCACGTCGTCGGTGCGGCCGCGATACCAGTAGTAGCCGTCCTCGTCGCGCTCGGCGAGATCGCCGGTGCGCGCCCAGGGGCCCGAGTACTTCTCGCGCGTCGCGTCGTCACGGTTCCAGTAACCGAGGAACATCACCGGGTCGCCCTCGGCATGCACGGCGATCTCGCCGAGCTGGCCGTTGCCGACAGGGTTGCCCGCATCGTCAAGCAGTGCGATGCGGTGACCGGGATAGGGACGTCCCACGGCCCCGGGCTTGGGGGGGAACACCCGCGCGCAGCCGCCGATCACGTAGTTCGCTTCCGTCTGGCCGAAGATCTCGTTGATGGTGACACCGAGTTCGTCCCGCACCCAGGTCATGAGCGTTTCGCCCACGGCTTCGCCGCCGCTCATCATCGTGCGCAGATCGAGGTCGAAGCGCTCCCGCGGACGGGGGATCTCCTTCATCATCAGCTTGAGTGCCGTCGGGAACAGGAAGGCGTTGCGCACGCCGTACTTCTGCATCAGCCAGCAGGCCTTCTCCGGATCGAAGCGACCGCGATGCGCGAGGATCGGCATGCCGAAGTGCCACGTGGGCAGCAGCGCGTCGAACAGTCCGCCGGTCCACGCCCAGTCGGCGGGCGACCAGAACATGTCGCGCGTCTCGGGGAAGAAGTCATGGGAGCAGCAGAAGCCCGACAGGTTGCCGATCAGCGTGCGATGGGGAATGAGCGCGCCTTTCGGTGAACCGGTGGTGCCGCTCGTGTAGATGATGAGCGCCGGGTCGTCCGCGCGAGTGTCTACGCACGTGAAGTGCGATGACGCGCGAGCCAGCAGCGATTCCCACGGCAGCACGCCGGATTCCCTGGCGCCCGCCACGCCGATGATGTGCTGCAGATCCGGCAGGCGATCGCGGGCAGCGAGAACAGCCGGAAGGGAGGCGTCGTCCACCACCACGGCGCGGGACCCGGAATCCCGCAGCCGGAATTCCATCGCATCGGGGCCGAACAGGTGCGACAGCGGTACGAGGATCACGCCCATCTGGTAGCAGGCGACGTGCACGATCGCGGTTTCCGGGCGCTGCGGCAGCACCAGCGCTACGCGATCCCCGGCCCGGCAGCCGAGGGCCGCGAGCGCATTGCTGAGCCGGTTGGCCTGCTGCTGGAGATCCCAGAACGTGTACGCGCCGGTCGTGCCGTCGTCGTCCTCGAAGTAGAGGGCGAAGCGCTGGCGCTCAAGCGCGTGGCGTCCGCAAACGTCCCAACCGATGTTGAAACGCTCGGGTACCGACCAGCGGAAATCGCGGATGAGCTGGTCGTAGTCGCGCGCGTCACGCGGCAGATGCATCACGTCGGTCATGGCGATCCTTCCGGGCGCCGGGTCTCGCCGCCCAGGTTCGAAGGATGACGGTAGAGCCTGTAGCGCTCACGGTCGTCACCCGCGCGATGACCCTCCCAGATGAGCTCCCACGGCGTCGAGGCCTTGCCTTCCGTGCGGGTGCCTTCGATCAGGAGGTAGTCGCAGTCCTGCGGCCGATATCCGCTTTCGACGCGTTTCGTCGACAGACCGCCGAAGTAATGGAGCAGTCCGCGCTGGGACTCGCCCAGAGAGAGACTGGCGACGCATCGATGGTCCGCAGGCAGCTTCGCGGTGAGCGAAGCGATCATCGGCCGATAGGACTTGGCGTTGTCCACCCAGCCCACCATGAGGAACATGATCGACGCCCAGAAGACCGTGGCACCCACCGCCCACGTGACGAACGGGCGCTCCGCCGAACGCCGGATGTTGAACAGCAGCAGCACCCACGCGGACGTGAGGACGGCGGAAACCACGATGAGGAAGACGCCGACTCGGGGCGTGTAGCCCGGCTCCATGTTCGCCATGTGACGTGCGACCCGGGCGGGCACGCCGAACTCCACCGCGATGAAGTAGAACCACACGACCGCCAGGAAGAAGACGAAGAAGGCGATACCGAACCAGAAAAAGACGTTGATGGCCCCGCGCCGCAGATCGGGGATGCCCTGGATGGCGAGCAGGCAGAGCGGGATGAGAAGCGGCAGAGCGAACCACTCGCGCTTGTCGTGCGCGATGCTGAGCACCAGAAGCGTGGCGAGGAACAGGACGAGCGGCATGGCGAGGCCGAGCCGTTCGGTGAGGGTCTTTCGACCGACCCAGACCGCCCAGGCGGCGAAAGGCAGCACCGGCCACGCAAACCAAGGCAGCACCTTGAGGTAGTAGATCGGGGAGCCGCGGCCAGCCCCGGGCAGCTGCGTCCAGAACCGGCCCATCTGATGCACGGAGAACCACTCCCGGAACAGCGCCGGGTCGCGCACGTACAGCCCCGTCGGCCAGACGAGCACCCAGGGCAGGGCGACCACACCGCTCAGGATCGCGAAGCGCCGGTACTCCGATGTGCGGCAGGACGGCATCAGCAGAGGCAGGACCAGCAGGGTGAGCACAAGGGGCAGCGCGGAGAACAGGCCCCGGGCCAGAAAGGCGATGCCCACGCCGCACCCGAAGGAAAGCGCGGCCGCCGCGAGCGTGGCGCGGTGGGTGACCAGGCCGTAAGCCGCCAGCGCATAGCCCGCCAGCACGGCGTTGTCCGGAACCAGCAGGTGGGCCGGCTGCAGAATCCCCACGCACCCCAGGAGCATGAGCGGCGCCAGCCAGCGGCGCTCGAATCCGATCACGCGGCCGACCGTGGTAGACAGGAACCAGAGCGTGACCGCCCCGTACAGCAGATTGACCAGCCTGACGGCGTCGTGCTCGGGCAGGAAGGGGACGATCTGCCCCGTGGCCGCGGCGGTCCAGTGGTAGAGGGGCGGATGGCGCAGGAACGGCTCGCCCCCCAGATGGGGAATCCACCACTGGCCCGACGACAGCATCTCGTGCACCACGCCGAAGACGTAGGCTTCCTCGGGCTTCCAGGGGTCCCGGCCAAGGAGCCCCGGCACCATCCAGAGCAGGCAAAGGCCGCAGACGGCGAGCCCGCGATGCTGTTCCAGCCAGGAGGCGAGACGTTCGAACCGGAGCTTGTCGGCGCCGAGGATCATGGCGGGGCGGGCTTGTCAGGGGCGTCCGCGGGGAAACCGCAAGGGTCCCCGGGAGGGTGAAAAAGAAAAAGGCAGCCCGCAGCTGCCTTTTTCTGGGGCCCGGAACCCGTGTCCGGAAGCCTTGCCACTCGCGACGGCGCCGTTACTTGGCGACCTTCGGGCTGCGGCTGTACCGCTGACGGAACTTCTCGACCCGACCGGCGGTGTCCATGATCTTCTGCTTGCCCGTGTAGAACGGGTGGCTGGCCGACGAGATTTCCACGCGGATGACCGGGTACTCCTTGCCGTCTTCCCACTTCATCGTTTCCTTGTTGCGGGTCTCGATGGTGGAACGGGTGAGGAACGTGAAGTTCGCACCGGGGTCGTGGAAAATCACTTCCTTGTAGTCGGGGTGGATGCCTTCTTTCATTGCAACATTCCTCGGGGAGATGGGCTTCGGCCAGTAAGTGCCGAGCATGCCGGAGAGCCTGCGGGGAAGCCTTCACCGCCGGGACCGCCGGAAAAACCGCGAATTATCCTGAGAACGACCCTGCCGGGCAAGCCCTTTTTCGGGC
>CAZEDA010000315.1:0-4704 GCA_964510915.1 uncultured Rhodocyclaceae bacterium
TTCCGCCCGGCGCCATCGTCGGCATCATCGGCCCCAACGGCGCCGGCAAGTCGACGCTGTTCCGCATGATCATGGGCAAGGAGCAGCCCGACAGCGGCGAGATCATCATCGGCAAGACGGCGCAGCTCGCCTTCGTCGACCAGTCCCGCGATGCGCTGGACGGCACCAAGACCGTGTGGGAAGAGATCTCCGGCGGACGCGACATCATCACCGTGGGCAAATTCGAGATGCCCTCGCGCGCGTACATCGGCCGGTTCAACTTCAAGGGCTCCGATCAGCAGAAGCAGGTGGGTCTGCTCTCCGGCGGTGAGCGCGGCCGGCTGCATCTGGCCAAGACGCTGCTGGCAGGCGGCAACGTACTGCTGCTCGACGAGCCGTCCAACGACCTCGACGTGGAAACGCTGCGGGCGCTGGAAGACGCGCTGCTGGAGTTCGCGGGCAGCGTGCTCGTGATCTCCCACGATCGGTGGTTCCTCGACCGGATCGCGACGCACATCATCGCGGCCGAGGGCGAATCGCAGTGGTCGTTCTTCTCCGGCAACTACCAGGAGTACGAAGCCGAGAAGCGCAAGCGCCTCGGCGAGGAAGGCGCCAAGCCCAAGCGGATCCGCTACAAGCCGCTGAAGGTGTGACGGGGTGGCCCGGAGTCATTCCGGGCCGCGTTGCGATGCCTTGGGCTGAACGCCGTCCGGGTAATCATCGGAGGCGTTCTGACTTCCACTACCGCCCCCGGGCGGAGCCCGGGCTACACGTCGCGGGTTTTCCCGTAGCCCGGACTCCGTCCGGGCAATCATCCGCGGCGTTCCGACCTCCACCATCGCCCCGGGCAGAGCCCGGGCTACTCGTCGTGGGTTTTCCTCGTAGCCCGGACTCCGTCCGGGCAATCGTTCGAAACGTACCGGCACCCACCCCCGCCCCCGGGCGAAGCCCCGGCTACAAGGGATGCGGTGCCTTCTTCTCGTACCAATGCGTAATCGCAGTGCCGTCCCAATGCATGGCGATATGGGCGCCGGCCTTCGCGCGGCCCAGCACGTTCGGGCGAAACGCCCCCACGCATAGCCCACCGTCGAATCGCACGCTGCGGTACACCACGCCCGCGCTGCCGGCCTGCCTGAGCGCGCGGCCGAGGCCCTTTCCCGCGGAATAGTCATCAGGGGAATAGATCTCCGGCGCCTTCTTCCGGAGGCCTGTCAGATCGTGCAGACGTGCATCGACATCCGCGAGGATGAGCCGAAGGTCGATGTCCACCGCGGGCTCGCGCGTGCGCGAAAGAAACACGCCGCGGTGATAGCCGACCTCCGCAACGGAGGCCTCCAGGCTGTCGGCCGCGTAGTACACCCCATAGCTGCCATCGGAGAACCGCGACCCCTCGGGGTTGAGGTGCGTGAAGGCCGCCATGATCGGCGTGGTGCCGGCGCCGCTCACACGGTGCTCCGGCGGCACGAGCTGCAACTGCCCGAGTTCGTCCCGGACGCGTGAATTCGTGAGGGCCTCGATGGCGAAGACGACGTCGAGGTCCGCCGGGTCCGCGATGGCGTCGTAGAGGCCTACCGTCGGATACCGCGAAGGGATGAGGCGATAGCTGGGCCGCCACTCCACGGCGCGGACCGGGACCGACGCCGGGTCGATCACGCCTTGCCGCCGCGCTGGGCGTCCAGATACTCGCGGACGACGTAGAGGTCCGCCACCTGCCCGGCCAGCATGCGGTCCATGGCAGAGCGGCCGCCGAACAGCGGCGCGTCGTTGGGCTTGCGCAGCCAGGCATCGGCGCGGTCCGCCGCGGGGAAGAGAATGTGCAGCGCCGCGTAGATGCCGAACAGATACGACAGGCGCTCCAGCACATGGCGGTCGAGCGGACCGACCTTGCCCTGCTTCCACTGGTACAGCGTCGACTTGCCCACGCCCAGCAGGGTGAGCTGCTCGGCCACGCTGAGCTGCCAGGCATCGCTCAGGCGCCAGAAAGTGCGCAGCGCGGCGGCCGCGGCCTCGGGGGAGCCGAGGTCCACGGGCGGGGGCTGCGTGCGTGCGACGGCGGTCATGGGATTCGGCGGCGCCTTGCCGGCACCGCCCTCCGTGGAGAACACGTCTCGATGGTATTCCGTTTCCGGACACTTTTCCAGATAGTTTCCGGATACGCACTCCGCAGGCTTGCCGGGGATTCCACCCGGACTCACTGCGCCCGACGGATTTCCGCGACCCGCGGTTCGGCGCCGGCCAGTCTACGTATCATGGAGGCCTCGAATCCCTGGGAGGACACCATGACCCTGGACCTGCTGATCCGCGGCGGCACCGTCGTCGACGGCTCCGGCCGCGAACGCTTCACGGCCGATGTCGGCATCTCGGGCGGCCGGATCGCCAAGGTCGGCCGCATCACGGAAGCCGCCCGGCGCACCCTCGATGCCGACGGGCTGATCGTGTCGCCCGGCTTCGTCGACGGTCACACGCACATGGACGCCCAGGTGATGTGGGACCCCATGGGCTCCTGCTCCTGCTATCACGGCGTGACCTCCGTGGTGATGAGCAACTGCGGCTTCACGCTCGCGCCGTGCAAGCCCGCGGACCGCGAGTGGGTCGCCAACAGCCTGTCGTACGTGGAGGACATCTCGCCCGCCGCGATGGCTGCCGGCATCGACTGGACGTGGGAGTCCTTTCCGGAATACCTCGCCGCCGTCGAGCGCCGGCCTAAGGCGCTCAATCACGCGATGTACGTCGGTCATTCCGCGCTTCGGATGTATGTCATGGGCAGGCGCGCCGTCACCGAACGCGCGACGCCGGACGAGATCCGGCAGATGGCCGGGCTGGTTCAGGAGGCGCTGCGCGCCGGCGCGATCGGCTTCTCCACCTCCCGGACCCACACCCACCTCACGCCCGACGGCACGCCGGTGGCGAGCCGCATCGCGGAGTGGGATGAGATCGAGCAGATGGTCGCCGCCATGGCGGAGCTGGATGCCGGCATCTTCCAGACGGGCCCGGACATCATGACCCAGGCCGACAACGTCGCCTTCCTCGAACGCATGCGCCACTTTGCGATGACCTATCGGCGCCCGGTGATGTTCGGCATCGTCACCACGCGGCAAGGCGATGATCCGCCCGCGTGGCAGACCCAGGCCGAGGCCATCAGCAAGGTCAACGCCGCCGGCGGTCGCATGTTCGCCCAGGGCACGACGCGCTCCATCAATGCCGTGTTCTCGCTGAAGTCGTATCTGCCGTTCGACGTGCTGCCCGCCTGGAAGACACTTCGCGCTCTGCCGATCGCGCAGCAGCGGGAGCGCATGCGCGACCCGGCGGTGCGCCGCGAACTCGTCGCAGCCGAAGCCGCGATGAAACCCCGCGACAACAAGATGCAGGGGGGCGGTGCCGCGACCACCGACCCGCGCAAGCCCGACTACGACAACCTCTACGCGCTCACCGGGGTGGACTGGGACGACCCCACGGTCGGCGAACTCTCTCGCGCACAGGGCAAGCATCCGGTGGACGTGATCATCGACCAGTGCCTGGCAGACGAAAACCAGATCTACATGCAGCCGATCGTCAACGAGAATCGCGAAGACATCCTCGGCATGCTGTCCCACGACGCCACGCTCGCGACCTTCTCCGATTCCGGCGCGCACGTGGCTCAGGAGATGGGGTCGTCACTGCAGACGCATTTTCTGCACTACTGGGTGAACAAGCGCAAGGCGTTCACGCTGGAGCAGGCCGTGAAGAAGATGACGCACGACAATGCGCGCGCGTTCGAGCTTGCCGATCGCGGCCTGCTGCAGGAGGGCTACAAGGCGGACGTCATCCTGTTCGAGGCAGACCGCGTGCGGCCCTGCCTGCCCACCGTCGAGACGGACCTGCCGGGCGGCGCGCGTCGTCTCGTGCAGAAGGCCGAGGGCATTCGCGCATCCATCGTCAATGGCGCAGTCACGCTGGAGGACGGCGCATCGACAGGCGTCTATGCGGGCGAGGTGATGAAGGGCAGGCTCGCCGCCAAGCACGCCTGACCTGCGCGTCGGGTCGTACGAATCGAAGATAGAGGTAGCGGTACGTTCAGCAACGAGGGACGCAGGAGATTCCGATGATTTCGCTGGATCTGCAAGGCAAGGTGGTGGTGGTGACCGGGGGCTTCGGCAGCCTCGGCGCGAGCGTCGGTCGTACCGCGCTCGCGGCAGGCGCGAAGGTCGCGCTGCTGGACAGAGCCGACGCGGCGCGCGCGCCGAAGGATGGCGGTGGCGTTCTCGCATTGGGAGAGGTCGATCTCACTTCAGCGACCGGCGCCTCGGAGGCAATGACAAAGATCGTGGCGCACTTCGGTCGCCTCGACGCGCTGGTCAACGTCGCGGGCGGCTTCCGCTGGGAGACAGTCGCCGACGGCAGTGTCGACACGTGGGATGCCCTGTATCGGATGAACCTGCAGACCGCAGTGAACGCATCGCGAGCCGCCCTTCCCCATCTGCTCGCGGCATCCGGCGGCAGCATCGTGAACATCGGCGCGCTCGCCTCGACGAAAGCCGGCACGGGGATGGGCGCCTATGCCGCTTCGAAGGCCGGCGTGGCAAAGCTGACGGAAGCCATGGCGGACGAGTTCAAGGGCCGCGTCACGGTGAATGCGGTTCTGCCTTCCATCATCGACACGGCCGCGAACCGCGCGGACATGCCGGACGCCGACTTCTCGAAGTGGGTGAAGCCGGAACAGATCGCGGAACTCATCGTGTTCCTGGT
>CAZEDA010000316.1:0-4700 GCA_964510915.1 uncultured Rhodocyclaceae bacterium
CTTCACGCCTTCACCGCCTCTGGAACGTTTCTCGCAACACTCTGCAACGACTACTGCAACAGGCACCCGCGGCAACACAACTGCACCGCGGCAGTGCCAGGCAACAAAGATGTGCTCCGGCTTGGGGAGCGACGGCACGGGTGAAGCGTTCTGCCCGACGTCGCCGTACGGAATGCAGAGTTCCCGATCTTCCGCTTTCGCAGGCGGCGGCTCGGGTTCTCCCGGATACCGCGGCGACGGAGACTGCCATGGAAGAACTCATCCCCACACTGCTGTCGTGGGCCATCACGCTGAGCGGATACCCCGCGCCGGCGCAATTGCCGAAGATCGAAGCCGTCCCCCACGAGTACCTGGTCAAGGCTGCCTGCAATGGCCGCCCGTGCAAGGTGATGGGGTGGTTTCCGCCCGGGCAGACGGTCTACCTCGACAAGCGCCTCGATCCGCAGGACAGCCTCTACGCCTCGTCGATCGTCGTCCACGAACTCGTCCACTATCTGCAGCAGGAATCCGGTCGGACCGGTTCCATGAACTCGTGCGAGCACGCGATCGCGCTGGAACGCGAGGCGTATGCGGCTCAGCAGGAATTCCTCGTGCGCTACGGCATCTATCAGCCGGTCGGCGTGTCGATGCATCAGGTGGGTTGCGAACTCACGGCCCAGGGACACTGAGCGACTCTTCGCGGCGGGCGGTACATCGCGTCACTGCCCGCCGCCCCGGATTCCGCCCCCGACCCGTTCGCCTCGCGCCCCCCTGGCACGACGGTGCGACCGGTGTCTCCCGGAATCCGGGGTCGATCCTGCGTCAGTCGCGACCGCCAGGCACGACGACACAGTCTCCCTTCTTCAGCAGGTCCTCGATCGCCAGACCGCGGGCGTTGACGTCGTCGCGCGCCGCAATGAGGACCTCGACGCAGTCCAGGAAGACGTCCACCAGGTCCGGATCGAAGTGCCGGCCGCGCTGCTCGCACACGAGCGCGATCGCGTCGGTGTCGGAGAATCGCGGACGGTAGACGCGGTCCATCGTGAGCGCATCGAAGAAATCCACCAGTGCCACGATGCGTGCGGAAAGCGGGATGTCCTCTCCCGAGAGGCCGCGCGGATAGCCGCTGCCGTCCCACTTCTCGTGGTGACCGCGCGCCACCTCGCCGGCCATCTCGAAGACCGCGATACCGCTCTCGCCGAGGATCCTCGCGCCGATGTCAGGATGCTGGCGCATGACCTGCCATTCTTCGGCCGTCAGCGGCCCCGCCTTCTTCAGCACGGCGTCGGGAATGCCGATCTTGCCGACATCGTGCATGGGTGCTGCGAGGCGCAGCATCCGTGCGTACGCCTCGGTCTGCCCGAAACGCAACGCCAGGATCTCGGAAAGCACGCCGAGCCGCACGATGTGCGCGCCGGTATCGCCGTCCTTGTACTCGGCGGCCACGGCGAGACGCAGAAGGGTCTGGTGGTGGGCGCGTGACAGCGCTTCCAGCGCGGCGTCCCGCTCGGCCAGCAGCTTGCGCATGTCCTGCGTCGTGCGGAACAGCTGCCCGTAGGCCAGGTCGCGCTCGTTCTCGAGCGTCGCGTACGACGCCGCCCACGGATCCGAGTCGTCGGCCAGCAGATGCGCCACCACCGCATCGGCGTCGAAGGTGCTCTCCACGAAGACTTCAGGCGGCGCGGACGGCATTGCCTTCTCCTATGGGAAGCCACAGAACGCAGGCGGTGCCGCGGCCGAATGTCGATTCGATGTCGATCGCACCGCCGAAGATCTCGGCGATCTCCTTCACCAGCGGCAGGCCGAGTCCGGTGCCGGGAATGTTCCCCGACGCATCGGCCCGATAGAACCGCTCGAAGCAACGCGACAGCTGCTCAGGCGTCATCCCCATGCCCTGGTCGGTCACGCGGATTCCGAATCGCGAACCGTCGGCACTTTGGAGCGTGTCGAGCCGGATCTCCCCGCCTTCGGGCGAGTACTTGTACGCGTTGGACAGCAGATTCGTGAGCGCCTGCTGGAGCTTCTCGGCGTCGACGGCGCAGTCCGGCATGGCCTCCGGAAGATCCACCACGACCTTCCGCGGATCGTTCGGCACCAGCAGCGACGCCACCGTGTTCTCGACGATGGGCTTCAGGGGCTGCAAGGTGATGCGGAAGTCCTTGCCGGCGCGGGCCTCGATCCGGGCGAGATCGAGCAGTTCGTTCACCATGTGGATCAGCGCGCCGGCCTGCCGATGGATCGTCGACAGCAGATCCTTGCGGGTTGCCTCGTCGTAGTCGCGACGCAGGAGCAGCTCCGAGAAACCGAACACCGACGCCATCGGCGTGCGCAGCTCATGGGCGGCCGTCGACAGGAACTCGCTCTTCATCCGGTCCACTTCCGTCTCGCGCGTGATGTCGCGGAAGTACAGGACCCGGGATGCCCCTTCTCCGCAGCGCACGCTGCAGGACAGCACGCGCCGCTCCGGCTGCACGATGGTGAACGTGGCGCGCGGATAGCGGCGCCGGTCGTTCCCCTGCTCCGCTGCGGCGTCCGATGTCGCGAGCGTGTCGAAGTCGGGCAGGATCTGCCCGAAATCCAGCAGCGTGGACAGGAAGCCGACGAAGGTGCTCTCCGTCATGTCCATGAAGAAGGAGATCGACTCGCCCATCAGCCGGCCGAGCGCAGGATTCACGTAGGTCGCCCGTCCGTCCGGGCCGAAGAGGATGATCCCGTCCGGCGAGAGGGCCGAGATGGAATCCAGCGAGAGCGTGCGGTCCTTCAGCTTTGCGGCGAGCCGCCGGGTGTCCTCGAGCGCGGTGACGTTGGCCTGCTGCAGGAAGAGCAGATCGATGGCCGGGTCATGCGCCGCGAAATCCGTGACGGTGAGGCCCAGCGTTTCGATGTCCTCCAGACGGGTGATCCATGGGGACATCAGCAGCAGCACCCCGGAACCGTCCTCCAGCGGCTGAACGGAGCCCCGCAGCCGGACGTAGGGCTCGAACTTCGATTCGAGCACCACCAGCTTCCCGGCCCAGGCGGCGAGGCCCGCGAAGTTCGGGTCGATCCGGGGACGGACCACCTTGAACCAGTCGGCGAAGACCGAGGGGCCGGCCGGCATCAGACGCGCGATGGAGGCTCCGGTCTGACGGATGCCGTCCTGCGCATCGACGAGCAGATGGAACGGAAACTCCGCCGCGAACTGCGCCGCCGAAAGACCCACCGGTCCCGCCGCACTCATCCTCTCAGGCCTCCAGGGACACCCGGAAACGGTCCACCGCCGCCCCTTCCTCGCGGCGCTCCACCCATTCCACCACGACGGGCGTGCCGAACCGCTTGCCCAACCCCTTCAAGAGGCCGATCACCATCGAGCCGAGGCCGGCGCGCTGGGATTCGTAGGACAGCAGCGCCTGACCGGTGGCCTCGCGCACGAGGCGGAACTGCGGAATTCGCATGTCCGGGTAGAGCATCGACAGCCGTGTATGCATCGCGTCCAGGTTCTCCAGGACTTCGAAGACGCCGCCGCCGGCGGCGTTCATCATGTGGCCGTAGCCCTTCTTGGCCGTGTAGATCGTCCAGTACTCGCCGAACGCCTCCAGCACTTCGTCGCTCGGAATCTCCAGCATCCGCGAGGCCGCGCCGACCAGGCGATAGGTGACATCATCGTCGTACTGATCCATGCCGACGAAGGTCTCCAGATCCACGCCGGCGTCACGCTTGAGCGCCTGCCAAGCGGCCGGGCCCTTCATGTGCGTGACCAGATCCTCGATTGCCTTGTTGACCATTCCGTACATCGTCTTCCACTCCTTGCTCGTGATGCTGTCTCGTCCCGGCTCCGCTACCGGCGCCGATCGCCATGAATCCTTACGCGGCAACCGCTTCCGGCTCGGCCACCCGCAGCCAGACCGTGACCGCCGTGCCCTCGCCATGCTTCGACTCGACCTGGATCGTTCCACCGAGAATCTCGACGATCTCCTTCACCAGCGTGAGTCCGAGCCCCGTCCCCGGAATGTTTCCGGAGGCGTCCGCCCGATAGAACCGCTCGAAGCAGCGGGACAGCTGCTCCGGCGTCATGCCGATGCCGCGGTCCGACACGCGGATACCGATCCGCCCCCCGTCGTCCGATACCGTGTCCAGACGGATCTCTCCGCCGCCCGGCGAGTACTTGTAGGCGTTCGACAGCAGATTCGTCAGTGCCTGCTGCAGCTTCTCGGCGTCCACGGCGCAGTGGGGCATCGTCGCCGGCAGATCGATCACGACCTTTCTCGGGTCGTTCGGCACGAGCAGCGACGCCACCGTGTTCTCCACGATCGGCTTCAGCGGCTGGACGGACACCTTGAAGTCCTTGCCGGCGCGCGCCTCGATCCGCGCCAGATCGAGAAGCTCGTTGAGGAGATGGATGAGTGCCCCGGCCTGCCGATGGATGGTCGAGAGCAGGTCCTTGCGGGTCTGCTCGTCGTAGTCCCGGCGCAGCAGCAGCTCCGAGAAACCGAACACCGAAGCCATCGGCGTGCGCAGCTCGTGGGCGGCCGTCGACAGGAACTCGCTCTTCATCCGGTCGACCTCGGTCTCGCGCGTGATGTCGCGGAAGTACAGGACCTTCGCGCCGCCCTCCTCCCGCCGCACACTGCGGGACAGCACACGCCGCTCGGGAATCATCAGCTGCAGCAGATCACCGCCAGCGGAACGCTGGGACTCGTCCGACTGCAGGGCGCATGGCGCCTCGATCAGCGAGCGGTACG
>CAZEDA010000317.1:0-4692 GCA_964510915.1 uncultured Rhodocyclaceae bacterium
TCGTTTCGACATTCTCCGGCCCGACCGCAATCTCATGCTGTACGAGGTCTACGAGAATGAGGCCGCGTTCCAGGCGCACCGCAACGGCGAGTCCCTCGTTCGCTTTCAGCAGGAGGCGGCGGATGTGGAGAGGACACTGACTTACGTCACCTGCACCCTGCTCGATTGAAGCCTTGCCGCTCGAGGCCTCGTGCTCGAACGGAGGGTTCGATCGTGCGCACGACATTGTCCGACGCCACCGCACTACACCAGCACGATATCGAACTGCTCCTGGGAGTAGAGCGACTCCACCTGCAGGCGGATGGGTTTGCCGATGAATTCCTCGAGCGACGCCAGCCCCTGTGACTCCTCGTCCAGGAACATGTCGATCACTTTCTGCGAGGCGAGGATCCGGAACTCGCGGGCATCGTACTGACGCGCCTCGCGCAGGAGTTCCCGGAGGATCTCGTAGCACACGGTCTGCGCCGTCTTCAGTTCGCCGCGGCCCTGGCAGGTGGGGCAGGATTCGCAAAGCACGTGGGCAAGACTCTCCCGTGTGCGCTTGCGCGTCATCTCGACCAGGCCCAGCGCGGTGAAACCGTTGATGCTCATGCGCGTGCGGTCGGGAGCGAGAGCCTTGCGGAACTCCGCCAGCACCGCGTCGCGGTGCGTGTCGTTGTCCATGTCGATGAAGTCGACGATGATGATCCCGCCCAGGTTGCGCAGACGCAGCTGCCGCGCGATCACCTGGGAGGCTTCCAGGTTGGTCTTGAAGATCGTGTCGTCGAAACTGCGACCGCTCACGAAACCGCCGGTGTTCACGTCCACCGTGGTGAGGGCCTCGGTCTGGTCGATGATGAGATACCCGCCGGACTTCAGGTCCACACGCCGGCCGAGCGCACGCTCGATTTCGTCTTCCACGCCGTACAGATCGAAGAGCGGCCGGTCCCCCGTGTAGTGCTCCACCCGGTCGGCAAACGGCAGCGCGTAATCCCGCGCGAAGTCGCGCATCTGCTCGTAGGTCTCGCGGGAATCCACCAGCACCACCTGCGTGCTGTCGGTCGCGAGATCTCGCAGCACCCGCAGGCTGAGGTCCAGGTCCTGGTACAGGAGCGCCGGCGCCTGCTTGGTGCGGGACTTCTCCTGGATGCCGCTCCAGATGCGCTGCAGGTAGTCGAGGTCCGCCCGCAGTTCCGCATCCGTGGCGGTCTCGGCCATGGTGCGGATGATGAAGCCGCCCACCTGTTCCGGCGGCAGAAGGTGCTGCAGCTTTTCGCGCAGCTGCGCGCGCTCGGTCTCGTCCTCGATGCGCTGCGAGATGCCGATGTGCGATTCCTGCGGGAGGAACACGAGAAAGCGTCCGGCGATGCTCACCTGCGTGGACAGCCGCGCGCCCTTGGTGCCGATCGGGTCCTTGATCACCTGCACGAGCAGGCGGTCGCCGTCGTGGAGGATCTTCTCGATGGGGCGCGTGTCGTAGCCGTTGCGGCTGCCCCAGAGGTCGCCCACGTGCAGGAACGCCGTGCGGTCGAGCCCGATCTGCACGAAGGCGGACTGCATGCCGGGCAGCACGCGGCTCACCACGCCGATGTAGATGTTGCCCACCAGCCCGCGGGAGCCGGCGCGCTCCACATGCAGTTCCTGCGCGGAGCCCTGCTGCATCAGGGCCACGCGCGTTTCCTGCGGCGTGACGTTGACGAGAATCTCTTCCTTCATGGGCAGGCCGCGCACTTCGAACCGGCGCGCGTGCGGACGACGCTCATGGCGGCAGCGTGAAGCCGAAGCGGCGCAGCAGATCGGCCGTTTCGTAGGCCGGCAGGCCCATCACACCCGAGTAGCTCCCGGCGATGCCCTCGACGAACACGGCGGCTCTGCCCTGAATCCCGTAGGCGCCGGCCTTGTCCATCGGTTCGCCGCTCGCGGCATAGCGGCGGATGACTTCTTCGGACAGGGTGCCGAAACTCACGGAGGTCGAACTCAGGGCGGACTCCAGTTTGTGCTCGAACTTCACGGCAACCGCCGTGTGGACTTCGTGGGTGCTGCCGGAGAGCCGCGTCAGCATGGCGACCGCATCCTCCCGGCTGGAAGGCTTGCCGATGATGTCGCCGTCGAGGACCACCGTGGTATCCGCCGCCAGGACGGGGGCCATCGGCAGATGGCGCTGGGCCATGCGCGACCAGCCCACCTCGGCCTTCTCCCGGGCGAGACGCAGCACGTAGTCGGCGCCGTTCTCCCCGCCGCGCGGGGACTCGTCCACATCCACGGCGCGCCCCGAGGCGTCCCGAAGGAGCAGCATCTCGAACCGCACGCCGATCTGGGTGAGGATCTCCCGCCGGCGCGGGCTGCGCGAAGCCAGGTAGATGTAGCGGAAGGGCAGGTTCACCGGCAGGCCGTGGAAGGGTGAGGTCAGTCGCGATGATACGGATGACCCCGCAGTAGCGACAGTGCCCGATAGAGTTGTTCCGCCAGGATCACGCGGACGAGCCCGTGCGGCAGGGTCATGGCGGACAGCGATACGGTGAGATCGGCACGGGCCTTCAGGGCCGGGTGCAGTCCGTCGGCACTGCCGACGACCCACGCGATGTCCCGGCCTTCCTGGAACCAGCCCTCCATCGTCCGGGACAGATCCCGGGTCGAGAGGCTCCGCCCTCTCTCGTCCAGGGCCACGACCAGGGCCCCGGGGGGGATCGCCGCCTGCAGGCGCTGCGCCTCTTTCTCGAGGAGACGGTCCACCGCCTGCTCTCCGGCACCGTCCGGGCGGGATTCGGGCTTGAGCACCACGAGTTCCAGCCGGGCCTCGCGCGGCATGCGCTTCGCGTACTCCTCGAAGGCGGCATCCACCCAGGCGGGCTGGCGATGGCTGAGACTCAGGATGACGAAGCGCATGGCGTCAGGCGCCGCGAACCGGCATCGGGTCGCGGCGAGGGCGCTCAGCGCCCGCTGCGGGCAGCGTACTGGAAGGGAGTACCGAGGGAATCCACGCCGCTCATGGCCTGGGCGGCGCGGCTGGGCAGCGGCCGGCGGCCACCCCAGAGCTCTTCGAGGTTGTAGTGGTCGCGGACGGCGGGCTGCATGATGTGGACGACCACATCGCCGAGGTCCACGAGGACCCACTCGCCCGAATCCTCCCCTTCCACGCCGTAGACCTGGCCGCCGGCTTCCTTGGCCTTGTCCTGCACGTGGCGGGCCAGGGCCTTGGTCTGCCGCGCGGAATCCGCGCTGGCGACGATGACGGTGTCGAACAAGGACGTCAGGCGACGGACATCGAGCACAGAGATGTCGCGCGCCTTGATGTCTTCCAGCGCGCTGATCGCTGCGCGTGCCAATGAGTCAACCTGCATCCGGGCTCCGGTAAAGGTGGTTCGAGGCAATATAGCCGAGTACGGAATCCGGAAGCAAATACCGGGGCTCCCGGCCCGCCGCGAGATCCTCCCTGATGCGACTGGCCGAAACGTCCATCGCCGTGATCTGCAGTTCGAAAAGCAGGCCTCCGGGACGGGTGTCCAGGGCGGTCGCATCGGTCGTTCTGCGCTGCAGCATCTGGTGCCGCAAGTCGACGCCGGACGGCAGGATCGTCGACCCGGGCCGGGTCGCGACGATCACATGGGCGGCGTCCAGCAGGTGCCGCCAGTCCTTCCAGGTGTCGAACAGGGCAAAGGCGTCGGCCCCCACGATCACGCAGAGCGGGCGGTCCGGGCCGAAATCCCGCCTCAGGGTGCCCACGGTGTCGATGGTGTAGCTGGGGGTGCTGCGCAGCAGTTCGCGTTCGTCGGCGATGAAGCGGGGGTTGTCGGCCACGGCGAGTTCCACCATCCGCAGACGGTGGGCCGCCGACACGCCAGGCATCGCCCGATGGGGGGGCGAGGCACTGGGGATGAACCGCACCTGCGCCAGGCCGCAGGCCTCGCGGGCCTCCTGCGCGAGCCGCAGGTGGGCCAGGTGGATGGGATCGAAGGTCCCGCCGAGCAGGCCGATCGGCCCCGACCCCATCAACCCGCGAGACCCCTCACAGCATCACTCGCCGCAGATCCGACAGGACATTGTTGAGGTGCGTGATGAACCGCGCGCCCTGGGCGCCGTCGATGGCGCGGTGGTCATACGAGAGCGACAGCGGCAGGATGAGTCTGGGCACGAACTGGCCGTCCTTCCAGACCGGCTTCATCGAGGAGCGGGACACCCCGAGGATCGCCACCTCGGGGGCATTGATGATCGGCGTGAAGTGCGTGCCGCCGATGCCGCCCAGGCTGGAGATCGAGAAGGTGCCGCCCTGCATGTCGGCAGGGCCCAGCTTGCCGTCGCGGGCGCGGGCGCTGATCTCGCCGAGTTCCTTGGCGAGCTGGAACACCCCCTTCTGGTCGACATCGCGCACCACCGGCACCACCAGCCCGCCGGGGGTGTCGACGGCCACGCCGAGGTTGTAGTACCGCTTGAGGACCAGGGCGTCGCCGCTCGGGGCCATGGAGCTGTTGAATTCGGGATGCGCCTTCAGCGCACTCACGCAGGCCTTCATGATGAAGACGAGCGGGGTCAGCTTCACGCCCTGCTTCGCGGCCTCGTCGGAGAGCGACTTGCGGAAGGCTTCGAGTTCCGTGATGTCGGCTTCGTCCTGCTGCGTGATGTGCGGAATGCTCACCCAGTTGCGATGCAGCGCCGGGCCGGAGATCTTCTTGATCCGCGACATGGGCTGCGTCTCGACCGGGCCGAACTTCGCGA
>CAZEDA010000318.1:0-4689 GCA_964510915.1 uncultured Rhodocyclaceae bacterium
CCGACGTGAACGTCTGCACCATCGAGGACCCGATCGAAATGGTCGAGCCCTCGTTCAACCAGATGCAGGTCCAGCACTCCATCGGCCTCGATTTCGCCTCGGGCGTGCGCACGCTGCTGCGCCAGGACCCGGACATCATCATGGTGGGCGAGATCCGCGATCTGGAAACGGCGGAGATGGCCATCCAGGCCGCCCTCACCGGCCACCTCGTGCTCTCCACGCTGCACACCAACGATGCCCCGGCGGCCATGACCCGGCTGCTGGACATCGGCGTGCCTCCCTATCTGCTGCACTCGACCATCCTGGGCGTCATGGCCCAGCGCCTCGTCCGGACCCTCTGCCCCCACTGCCGGGAACCGGGCCCCATCGAGGACGACGTGTGGAACGGCTTCATCGCGCCGTGGAAAGCCGAGAAACCGAAGCAGGTCTACTACGCGCGCGGCTGTCTCGAGTGCCGCATGACGGGCTACATGGGCCGGGTCGGCATCTACGAGATCATGCTGATGACCCCTTCCCAGCGGAACTTCATCACCGCCACGGCCGACCTGGGTGACGTTCGCGAGCAGGCCTACCGCGATGGCATGAAGCCCCTGCGGATCAGCGGCGCGCTCAAGGTCGCCCAGGGCGTGACCACCCTGGAAGAAGTGCTCAAGGCGGCGCCGCCGCTTTCCGACGAAAGACGCCGACGGGAGGGAAAGTAGAAGATGCCCGCTCAGGACTTCCTGCACCGCTATCGCAAGCCCCTCGGCGCGGCGGCCGTCGCCTCGCTGTACTTCGCCGCCGCCGTGCTGAGCAGCCTGTTCACGAGCGAGGCTGGTCTCGCGGCGACGCTGTGGCCAGCCTCGGGCGTGGCCATGGTGGGCCTCCTCGTGCTGCGTCGCGCAGGGCTCCTCGGCGTGGCTGCCGGCGCGACCGCAGCGGCGCTCTACAGCGGGGCGGGCGGCGCGGCGGCCTTCGTCCTCGCCAGCGGCTGCGTCGCAGAGGCCGTTGCCGCCTGCATGATCTGGCACCGCCTGGGACTGCATTCGCGCATGCTGAGAATGCGCGACGCGCTGGGACTCGCGTTCGGATGTGCCCTGGTGGCCCCGCTGCCCGCTTCGCTCGCCACCGCGTTCGCCGGGATGCTCGGTGCCGGCACACCGACGACGTTCGAACTGCTCAAGCTTGCCAGCCATACCTGGATGGCGCACAGCCTGGGCATTCTCGCCACGGTTCCCGCGCTGCTCGCCTTGCGCGGCAAGCCGCCCGGCGTGCGTGCGACCAAGCGCCGGCTCGCCGTGTCGCTGCTGCTGTTGCATGCGGGGCTCACGACACTGGCGTTCCAGGGTCGCTTCATGGACTCGATCGGCGAAGCCACGATCGCCTATCTGGTCCTGCCGGTGATGGTCTGGATCGCGCTCTCGTGCGGCACGCGTTCGGTCGCCGCCAGCATCTTCGTGCTCGTCGCTGCCGGGACCTGGAGCTTCACGCGGGGCACCGGCGCGCTGACGGTGGATCTCACGAACGACTACCGTGCGCACCTGCTCATGTTCACCGCACTCGCGGTGGCATCCGTCACCACTTTGCTGGTGAGCGCGGTCGCCATGGAACGTCGCGCCACCGCAGGCAAGCTTCGTGGCAGTCTCGACCGGTTCGTGGCGCTCGCATCGCTCTCCGCGGACTGGTACTGGGAACAGAACGAAACGGGCGTCTTGACCGTGGCCTCCGGCCGCGCCATCGAGGAAGGCCGGATCGATGTGCAGCGACTGCTGGGCCCGACCGGCACCCAGCTGGCGGAGCGGGTCAGCGTGGCGGACCGGGAACGCTTCGAAGCCGCCCTCGCGGCGCGGCAGCCGTTTCGTGACATCGCGCTGCCGAGCGTCGATGCGCGGGGTGCCCCCATCCAGCTGGCTCTGAGCGGCGAACCGATGCGCGCCGACGATGGCAAGTTCATCGGCTACCGCGGCGTGGCGCGCGACGTGACCCTGCAGCACATGGCCGAGGAAAAGATCGCGCAGTCGCGGCGCTTCCTCGAGTCCCTCATCGAGGCCATCCCGAATCCGGTGCTGGTGAAGGACATGCAGCACCGGTACATCGCGGTGAACCACGCCTTCGAAGGATTCTTCCGGCGCCCGCGCGCAGAGATCCTGGGTCGCACCGACCACGACTTCTTCGAGCCCGAGCAGGCGGCGTTCTTCCTCGAGACGGACTCGCGCGCCATTTCCGGCGATCGCACCGTGCAGTATGAACAGCCGTACACCCTGAACGGGCACACCACCTGGATGATGACCCGCAAGTCGGGTCTCACGGCGCCCGACGGCAGCCGCATGGTGGTGCTCCTGCTCACCGACATATCCGCCCGCCGCGAAGCGGAAGAGAAACTGCGCGAAAGCGAACAGCGGTTCCGCAGCCTCACGGAACTGTCGGCAGACTGGTACTGGGAACAGGACGCGAACTACCGCTTCACCTATGTGTCGCCGACCGCGCTGCATGGGCTGCTGTCCGCCAGCGACGAAGTCATCGGCAAGACGCGCTTCGAGGCCGACTTCGAATGGGAGTCGGACCAGAGCCGCGAGGATCATCGCCGCACGCTTGCTGCGCGCCAGCCCTTCCGCGATCTCGTGCTGCGGGCGCGACGTTCCGGCCGCTGGGGCCTCACCAGCGGTGAACCGGTCTTCGGTCAGGACGGCGGCTTTCTCGGCTATCGCGGCATCGGGCGCGATGTCACCGAACTCAAGCGTGTGGAGCGCCAACTGCGCGAGAGCGAGAGCCGCTTCCGCGACTTCGCGGAAGCCGCGAGCGAGTTCGTTTGGGAGTGCGATGCGCAGGGCCGCTATACGTATCTCTCGCCGAAGGTGCGGGACCTCCTCGGCTACACCCACACCGAACTCGTCGGCCGGCAAATGCGTGACCTCATGCCTGCGGGCGAAGCCGAGCGCGCCGAACGCTGGCTCGCGGAGAACACGCGCGAGGACGGCAGCTATCGCGAGTTCGAACACCGTCTCGCCACACGGTCCGGCAACGTGGTGTGGGTGACCGTGAACGCGGTTTCCGTCCGCAGCGAATCCGGCGAGATCGTCGGCTACCGCGGCACGGTACGCGACGTCACCGACCGCAAGCAGGCCGAGGAACGCATCAGCCACCTCGCAACCCGGGACCCGCTCACAGGTCTGCCGAACCGGCTGCTGCTGCACGATCGCCTCGACCAGGGCCTGGTGAACGCCCGCCGCAGCCGCCAGTCGCTCGCGCTGATGTTCATCGACCTGGACCGCTTCAAGAACATCAACGATTCCCTGGGACACGACGTCGGCGACCTGCTGCTGAAGGAAGTGGCCGAACGCATGCAGGGCTGTCTGCGCAAGGGTGACACTCTGTCCCGCCTCGGCGGCGACGAGTTCGTCGTCACGGTGGAGGGACTGCAGCACGCCGAGGACGCCGCGCAGGTCGCCCGGAAGATCCTTGCGGCCCTGGGGCGCCCGATGGACATCGCGGGCCACACCCTCACCACGTCGTGCTCCGTTGGCATCAGCATCTTCCCGTCCGATGCGGAAGATGCCGCCACGCTCATGAAGAACGCCGACACGGCGATGTACCACGCCAAGGAGAAGGGCCGCCGGAACTACCAGTTCTTCTCGCGCGAGATGAACATCCGCGCCGTCGAACGCCACGACCTCGAAACCGCGCTGCGCCTCGCGCTCGATCGCGACGAGTTCGTCATCCACTACCAGCCGCAGGTGGACATCGTCACGGGCCGCCTGGCAGGTGTCGAAGCACTCCTGCGCTGGCGTCATCCGCGCAAGGGCCTCGTGCTGCCCTCGACGTTCATCGAGGTCGCGGAGGAGACCGGTCTCATCGAGCCCATCGGCTCGTGGGTGCTGCGCACGGCCTGCGAACAGTGCAAGGCCTGGCAGGACGCCGGCTATCCGGAAGTGCGCGTCGCGGTGAACGTGTCGGCGCGGCAGTTCAACCATCCGGCCGAGTTCGCGCGGAGCGTGCAGCGGATGCTCGCGAGGACCGGGCTGGATCCGTCGAACCTCGAACTCGAGATGACCGAATCGGTGATCTGGCGCAATGCGGACGACAGCGTGCAGGCCTTCCGTCGCCTCGGAAAGCTGGGTACGCGCCTGGCGGTGGACGACTTCGGCACCGGCTACTCGTCGCTCGCCACGCTCAAGCAGCTCCCGATCGACACGCTCAAGATCGACCGTTCCTTTGTGCGAGACGTGGACGAGAACAAGGAAAGCGACGTGCTGGTCGCCACCATCATCGGCATGGCGCACAGCCTGGATCTGAGCGTCACCGCGGAAGGCGTGGAGAACCTGGCGCAGCTTTCGTCATTGAAGCGCCTGGGCTGCGACGAGTACCAGGGATTCCTGTTCAGCAAACCGCTGCCGCCGGAGGAACTCGCCCGGAAGTATCTGGCGCCGTATCAGCTGGAGTTCGGTGGCTGATTTGAGCGGTGAAGACGTGAAGGTGGGAAGGCGTGAAGTCGTGAAGACGTGAAGACGTGACGGCGCGTGGTCGTGAATGCCGGCATCTGCCCCGGAGTCGGCCTTGCAGGCCTCGTCCGGGCTACGGTGGCTGCGTTCGCGACGCCGTGCCCCCCCACGCCTTCACGTCTTCACGTCTTCACACCTTCACATCCCAAAACACCTACCGCCCCAACTCCTTCATCGCCCGGTCGAGCCCGTCCAGCGTGAGCGGAAACAT
>CAZEDA010000319.1:0-4640 GCA_964510915.1 uncultured Rhodocyclaceae bacterium
CGTCCTCGCCCCCGTAGGTCTTCATCGAGACGAACACGTAGTACATCATCTGCGCGAAGGCCAGCGTGATCATGATGAAGTACACACCGCGGGTGCGCAGGCTGACGAGACCGATCGCAAACGCGGCAACGCCGGCCACGATCATCGCGAGCGGCCATGCCAGCCACGCGGACTGCAGGCCGTGCATGGCGGCGATGCCCGTGACGTAAGCGCCGGTCCCGAAGAATGCAGCGTGTCCGAAGCTCACCATCCCGCCGAAGCCCACGAGCAGGTTGAGGCTCGTGGCGGCGATCGCGTAGATCAGGATGCGCGTTGCCGGCACCAGATAGAACGGCTGGTCGATGGCCGTCAGCAGTACCGGCAGCAGCGCGAGCAGAACGAGAGCGGGGCCGACGAGCGCCCAGCGGACAGCATGATGCAGCGGCGTGCCGGCGGCCATGGATCAGCCCCGCGCCGGGAACAGGCCCTGGGGCCGCCAGAACAGCACGCCGGCCATCAGCACGTAGATGAGGATCGAGGCGAGCGCCGGGCCCAGGTTGCCCGCGATCTGCGGCGGCAGCACGGCGCGCAGCGACATCGGCAGAAGCGTGCGCCCGAAGGTGTCCACCATGCCCACGAGCACCGCGCCGACGAAGGCGCCGCGCACGGACCCGATGCCGCCGATGACGATGACCACGAAGGCCAGGATGAGGATGCTCTCGCCCATGCCCACCTGCACGGCGAGCAGCGGCCCGAGCATCGCGCCGGCCACCGCGCACAGCGCGGCGCCGATGCCGAACACCAGCGTGAACACGGTGCTGACCCGCACGCCCATCGCGCGGGCCATCTCGCGATTCGACGCGCCTGCCCGGACCAGCATTCCCAGTCGGGTGTGCGCCACCAGCAGGTACAGCAGGATCGCCACCACGATGCCGACGACGATGATCATCAGCCGGAAGGCGGGATACACGAGCCCGCCGATCTCCACCGGTCCCGCCAGCGCTTCCGGCATGGGAAGCGACAGGGCTTCCGGCCCCCAGATCATCCGTACTGCCTCGTTCGCCATGAGCAGCAGACCGAAGGTGGCGAGGACCTGATGCAGGTGATCGCGCTTGTAGAGTCGCCGCAGTAGCGTCACTTCGAGGAGCATGCCAATGACCGCGGTGCCGATCACGGCGGCGGCCGCTCCCACGAGGAAGGACCCCGTTGCCGTGGCCACCGTCGCCGCGAGGTACGCGCCCACCATGTAGAGCGAACCGTGGGCGAGGTTGATCATGTCCATGATGCCGAACACGAGCGTGAGCCCGGCGGCGAGCAGGAACAGCATCAGGCCGAACTGCAGGCCGTTCAGCGCCTGTTCGACGAGAAGGATCGCGTCCACGGAAGCTCCGGCGACGGAGAGCGAAGTGCGGGGCGGCCGGGGACTACCAGGGCTTCATCTTGCAGGCGCTGGCGTAGGCGTCCGGATGATTCGTGAGGACCGTGCTGACCAGCTTGTTCGTGATGCGGCCGCTGGGGTCCTTCCAGATCTGCCGGAGGTAGTAGTTCTGGATCGGCATGTGATTCACGTTGAGCTTGAAGTCACCGCGGACCGAGTTGAACTTCGCGGTGGTCAGCGCCTTGCCGAAGGCGGCGCGGTCCTCGATCTTGCCCTTGGCGTCACGCACGGCGGCGTCGATGAGCTGAGCGGTGTCATAGCCCTGCGAGGCATAGACGGTCGGCAGCCGCCCGTACTCCTTCTGGAACTCGGCGACGAACTTGCGGTTCTCCGCGTTGCCGAGGTCGTGCGCCCACTGCGCGGTGTTGTACATGCCCACCATGGGCTCGCCGACGGCCTTGATCACGTCCTCGTCGGCCGAGAAGCCCGGCGCGATCAGCGGAATCTGCTTGTTGAG
Organism: uncultured Rhodocyclaceae bacterium; assembly: GCA_964510915.1. Classification (GTDB taxonomy): domain Bacteria; phylum Pseudomonadota; class Gammaproteobacteria; order Burkholderiales. The sequence continues at coordinate 1,875 of CAZEDA010000319.1, forward strand.
GCCCGCGGCCACCCACTGCTTGATGAAGTTGATGCCCATGCCGCCCGGCTGGAAGATGTACACGGCCTGGGGCTTTGCGGCTCGTACCTGGGCGAGTTCCGCCGCAAAGTCGAGCTGCCCGAGCTTCGTGTAGATCTCGTCGATGACCTCGCCCTTGTACATCCGCTTGAAGCCGGTGAGCGCGTCCTTGCCTGCCGGGTAGTTGGGCGCGAGCAGCACCACGGACTTGTAGCCCTTGGTGGTGGAGAAGTGGCCGGCGGCTTCGTGCAGGCCGTCGTTCTGCCAGGAAGCGGCGAAGAAGAAGGGATTGCACCCTTCGCCCGAATACGCGGTGGGGCCGGCGTTGGCACTCACCAGGAAGGTCTCGTTCTCGAAGATCGACGGCGCGACGGCGAGCATCACGTTCGAGAAGACGATGCCGGTGATGACATCCACGCGGTCCTTCTTGAGCAGCCGCTCGGTGGCCTGCTTGCCGGTGTCGGGTTTCATCTGGTCGTCGACCACGATGATCTCCGCCGGCAGCCCGCCCAGCTTGCCGCCATTGCGCTTGACCACGAGATTGAAGGCATCGCGGATGTCGATGCCGAGCGCCGCGGAAGGACCGGACAGCGTGCTCATGAAGCCGATCCTGATCTGGTCGGCCGCCTGCACCGCCACCGTTGCCATCGCCATCGAGGCTGCTGCCACCGCTTTCTTGATCACTGCCACTCCTCCCGTTGTCGTTCCGGTGCGGCTCTGATAGCCGCCCGGATCGCCGCGATCATAGCTTTCGGACCGGGGCGCGACCAGTCGCGGGAGACTTGCGCTCCCGCGAGCCGGTCAGGTGTTCCTTGAATTTGGCGAGCAGGCCGTGGATCTGCCGCTGCTCGCCGGCCGACAGCCCCGAGAAGAGATCCACCACCCAGCGTTCGTGCCGCGAGGCCATCGCGCGGAACTGCTCCACCCCGTGCGGCGTGAGCTTCACGGTGTAGGTGCGGCGGTCGGCGGGGTCGTCCTCGCGCACGACCATGCCCTCGGCTTCCAGCTCGTCCGTGAGGCCGGTGACATTGCCGCCGCTCACCATCATCCGCCGGGAGAGCTCGCTCATCTTGAGTCCGTCGGGACTGCGTTCCAGCTGCGCCAGCAGATCGAAGCGCGCGAGCGTGATGCCGAACTCCGCACGCAGGCGGGCACGGATCTCCGCTTCCACGTGATTGGTGCAAACGAGCAGTCGCAGCCACAGCCGCAGGGCCTGATGATCTTCGTCGCCCACGCGGGCTTCGAGATCGGCGGGTGCGGCGGGGGACGGGGCGAGGCTCGATGCTTTCACGGACGGGCTCGGCGGGGCGGCATTCGCCGCAGGATGATCTCGGGCATATTTACGACCCAAACATTTTAGTTGTCAAGGGAACGGCCGCTTCGCGCACGGCGAAGGCGGCCTTGCCCACAGGGGTTGAACAAAACGATGCTGCAACGCGGCATTGCCGCTATGATCCGTTCGGCCAGTTCCTGCCGTCCGACGATCCGCAAGCCACGACAAGACATGAAACCGATCCGCAGCCTCCTCGTCGCAAACCGTTCCGAAATCGCCATCCGCGTCATGCGCGCCGCCGCCGAGATGGGCATCCGGACGGTGGCGATCTTCTCCAACGAAGACCGCTTCGCACTTCACCGATTCAAGGCCGACGAGAGCTATCTCGTGGGGGCCGGCAAGAAGCCGATCCAGGCCTACCTGGACATCGACGACGTCATCCGCATCGCCCTGGAAGCGAAGGTCGATGCGATCCATCCCGGTTACGGCTTTCTTTCCGAGAACCCCGATTTCGCCGAGGCCTGCGCGAAGGCGGGCATCACCTTCGTCGGGCCCAAGCCCGAAGTCATGCGGCTGCTCGGCAACAAGGTCGCGGCGCGAGCCCTGGCCGAGAAGGTGGGGGTGCCGGTGGTCCCCGCGACCGGCGCACTGCCGGCGGACTACGACGAGGCGAAGAAGATGGCGGCGGCCGTCGGCTACCCGCTCATGCTGAAGGCGAGCTGGGGCGGCGGCGGACGCGGCATGCGCGTCGTGGAGTCCGAGGCCGATCTGTTCCATCACCTGGAAGTCGCGCGCCGCGAGGCCGCCGCGGCGTTCGGCAACGACGAGGTGTATCTGGAGAAGCTGGTGCGCCGCGCGCGCCACGTGGAAGTGCAGGTGATGGGCGACAAGCACGGCAATCTCGTGCATCTGTTCGAACGCGACTGTTCCGTGCAGCGCCGCAATCAGAAAGTGGTGGAACGGGCGCCCGCGCCTTACCTGAACGACGCCCAGCGCGCAGCGCTTTGCGCGTCCGCGCTGCAGCTCGCACGCGGCGCCAACTACACGCACGCCGGTACCGTCGAGTTCCTGATGGATGCCGACACCGACAAGTTCTACTTCATCGAGGTGAACCCGCGCATCCAGGTCGAGCACACGGTGACCGAGCAGATCACCGGCGTCGATATCGTCAAGGCGCAGATCCGCATCAGCGAGGGCGCCACCATCGGCGAGGCCGACTCCTACGTGCCGCGCCAGGAGGAAGTGCAGAAGAACGGCCACGCGCTGCAATGCCGCGTGACCACGGAAGACCCCGAGAACCAGTTCACGCCCGACTACGGTCGCATCTCCGTCTACCGCAGTGCTGCGGGCTTCGGCATCCGTCTCGATGCGGGTACGGCCTACAGCGGCGCGGTGATCACGCCCTACTACGACTCGCTGCTGGTGAAGGTGACGGCGTGGGGCCACTCGAAGGAGGAGGCCATCGCCCGGATGGA
>CAZEDA010000320.1:0-4637 GCA_964510915.1 uncultured Rhodocyclaceae bacterium
CGACGGATCGCACGATCCACGCGTGGCAGATAAAGCTCGCGGCCGGACTCGAGGATGTGGCGGTTGAATTGCAGCGAGGCCCACTCACTGCGAAAACTGGAGTAACTCAGGACACAGCGCGCGCCTCGCGCCCCCACGCTCTCGGCGAGCCGGGCGGAGATCGCGGCGCCCGCCCGTTCCCGCCAGGCGGCGTCCAGGGCATCTCGCCGGCCGAGCACGCCAGACCGGAGGTCTCGCTTGCGATCGGGCGCGGCCGCGGACGACTCCGTGGGCACGGCGTCGTCCCGAGGATTACTTGCCTTCGGTCTGCAGGAGGCGGTTGACCGCCTCGAGATCCTCGACGGTGAGGCGGCCGACGGCCTGCTTGAGCTTGAGTTGCGCAACGATGGTGTCGTAACGCGACTTCGCGAGATCCCGGCGGGCATTCGCGACCTGCTGCTGCGAGTTCAGCACATCCACCGACGTCCGGACACCCACATCACGGCCGAGCTTGGTGGATTCGAGTGACACGAGGGAGGACTGGAGCGCCTGCTCGAGTGCCTTGACCTGAGCAAGACCCGCCGTGACACCGAGATACGCCTGCTGCGTGGCGAGCACCGCGGAGCGGCGCGCGCCCTCCAGATCCTGTTCCGCCTTCGTGCGGTTGGCCGCGGCCTCGCGAACCCGGGAGGAGACTGCGCCGCCCAGATAGATCGGCACGTTCAGCTGCACGCCGATCACGGTCTGGCGGACCTCGCTGCCGAAGCCGAAGGTGCTGGCGTTGGCCTTGGTGTCGTTGTAGCTCGCAACCGCATCGAGGGTCGGCAGGTGTCCGGCATCCTGCTTCTTGACCTCACGACCGGCAATCTCGACGGCGGTCTTCTGCACTTCGACCTGAAGGCTGCTCACCTGCGCCTGTTCGACCCAGGCATTCATGTCGGCCGGCTCGGGCCGGTTGAGCACGATCGGCTCCGCCGGCGCGGCCAGACCGCCAGGGTTCTTGCCGATGATGGCGGCGAGCGCGCGGTTCTTCACTTCCAGTTCGTTCAGCGCCCCGACTTCCTGGGCGGCGGACAGGTCGTACCGCGCCTGGGCATCGTTGGTATCGGTGATGGTCGCGGTACCGACGATGAAGTTGCGCTTCGCCTGGGCGAGCTGCTCCGCGATGGCAGACTTCTGCGCGCGGATGAACGTGAGATTCGCCTGAGCCTGCAGGATGTCGAAATAGGCCTGGGACACGCGGACCATGAGATCCTGGGACGCGGCGTTCAGCTGGATCTCCGAGATCAGCGCCTGGAGCTTGCTCTGTTCGTAGGTCTCACGGTTCTGTGGGCGGTACAGGGGCTGCGTGAGCTGCACCCCGAAGACCCGGGTGCCGAAGTCCCGCTGGCCACCCGCGAAGGCGTTGCCGCCGATGAACCGCGCATCGAGGTTCGTGTAGTTGAGGTTGGCGTTGGCGGTCACCTGCGGGAGCAATCCCGCCTTGCCCTGCGCGATCTTCTCCTGCCCCGCGAGGAACGACGCGCGGGCAGACGCGAACTGCGCGTCGGATGCCACGGCCTCGCGATAGATGGACACCAGGTCGGCACCTGCCGCCGACCCTGCGCCGAGGGCTGCTAACAAGGCGATCACGAGTTTGGCTTTGCGCATGGCGATGTGCTCTTCCTTCAGTGTCGTACGGATACGGGTTGACTCAGTAGCGGGGCATGGCCGGGTCGATTTCTCGGGCCCAGGCATCGATACCGCCCTGCAGATTGTAGACGCGGGGGAACCCCGCGCGCTCCAGATACATTGCCACCTGATAGCTTCGCATGCCGTGATGGCAGATCACGACCCAGTCGCGATCGGCATCGAGCTCATTCATGCGCTCGACGATCTGTGACATCGGCAGCGTCACGGACCCGGCGATGAGTGCCCGGTCCTGCTCCCAGGCCTCGCGGACATCGAGCAGGGCAGGCGCAGGCCGGCCGGCATCATTCAGCCAGGAGTCGAGTTCCGTGGGGGCCAGCTGCTGCATCAGAACACGAACCGACCCGGGCCTCGGGCGTGCTGCAGGGGAGCGATGCTCGTCTCGAAGAGACCTTCCGTGCGGTAGACGCCGGCGGCCACGCAGGTCACCAGTTGGGCGGTCATGATGGGCGCCGAGCCGACCACAGCAAGGAGCCTTCCGCCGACCGCCAGCTGGCGCTGGAACGACTCGGGGAGGACGGGAACCGACCCAGTGAGCAAGATGGCGTCGTAGGGAGCACTCTTCGCCCAGCCATCCGCACCGTCGCCGGTTTCGACCGTGACATTGGCGACGGAAAGACGCGCGAGCCGGGCCCTGGCAGCCTCGGCGAACTCGGGGATGATCTCGACGCTCACGACCTGGGAACACAGGCGGCCGAGGAGCGCCGCCTGGAAGCCGGAGCCCGTACCGATCTCGAGGACCCGATCACCCGGCGCGATCGCGAGTTCCTGGACGAAACGCGCTTCGAGCTTGGGAGGAAGCATGACCTGACCGTGACCCAGGGGGATGTCGAGATCCGCGAAGGCGAGATCCCGGTAAGCCGGGGGAACGAAATCCTCTCGCCGGATCGCGCCGACGGCGTCCAGAACCCGCTGGTCCAGGACGTCCCACGTGCGGATCTGGCTCTCGATCATGTTGGCCCGGGCCAACTCAATGTCCATGCGTGATTCGAGCTCGATACCTGTCAACGGGCGATTATGGCACAGGAGAACCACCCGGCACGAGGCAGGGCGACCGGGCGGAATGACACCAGGGTAGGACTGAATCCGTGGCGCGGCCGCGTGGGCGGTCCTGCGGGCAGATGACGCGCAGGCCCGGGCCGCCTTGTGCTTTTATGGACACCAGGCTCCGGCCGACGAAGTCTGCCACCCGAGGAGCCCCGTCCCGAAGCATTGCCGGCCGAAACGAACGCGTGCGGCGTGAGCCGTCTTTGCCGGATGTCCAATGCCTGAGTTCGTTTCACGGGGCAACGCGACCGCACCAGCCAGTCAGGCCTTCCCCGGGATGTCGTTTGCAACGGAAATCGAGGTGGGGTAGCCTGCAAGACAGACACAGGGGTCCGCACCCGCGGTGAGACAAACCCTTTGAACCTGATCCGGGCAATGCCGGCGTAGGAAGATGTCGCAAAACGATTCCGCTTCACCCCCCATTCCGAACGTCGTTTCCATCGCAGGCGTGGACCCCTCAGGGGGCGCCGGCATCCTGGCGGACGTCAAGACCTTCTCCGCGCTCGGTGCCTATGGCTGCGGCGTCATTGCGGCACTTACGGCGCAGAACACCCGCCAGGTGACCGGCATCGAATCCGTGTCGCCGGCGTTCCTGCGGCTGCAGATCGATACGCTCTTCGAGGATGTCCGCATCGACGCGGTCAAGGTGGGCATGCTCGCGACGGCAGAGCTCGTGCGGGTGGTCGCGGACGCCATCCGGCGTCATCGCCCGGCCTATGTCGTGGTGGACCCCGTGATGGTCGCCAAGAGCGGCGACCGGCTCCTGCGCGCCGACGCCGTCGACGCGCTGCGGACGGAACTCCTGCCGCTGGCGACCGTTCTCACCCCTAACCTACCCGAGGCCGGAGACCTTCTAGGCCGGGAGGTCGGCGAGTCCCCGGCGGCGATGCGCGCCGCGGCCCGCGACCTTCGCGAACTGGGCGCAAGATTCGCCCTGGTGAAGGGCGGACATGGCAGCGGCGCCACGCTGATCGACGTGCTCGACGGCGAAGGCGAGACCCTCGAACTGCCCGCAGCAAGAATCGACACCCGCAACACCCATGGAACCGGCTGCACGTTCTCTTCGGCGATCGCGGCGCTCCTGCCGCAACGCCCGAACGTTGCGCAGGCGGTGACCGAGGCACATGCCTACGTCGCCGGCGCCATCCGGGCAGCAGACCAACTCACGGTGGGCGCGGGCCATGGTCCGCTCAACCACTTCTTCGCGCTCTGGCCCGCGGCCGGGCGCTGACCCCTGATTCACGCAAGAGGATCCCAAATGAACGCTCCGAAGGAATTCCTGGCTGCCGAAGCCGCTGTCGACAGCGCGGCGGTCCAGCCGCTGCCCCGGTCCCGCAAGGTCTACGTCACCGGCTCCCGCGAGGACATCCGCGTGCCTTTCCGCGAGATCTCCCAGTCCGACACGCCTTCCTCCTTTGGCGCGGAAACCAACGCGCCGCTTCTGGTGTACGACACCTCGGGCATCTACACGGACCCGTCCGCGCGCATCGACATCCGCAGCGGGCTGCCGGCGATCCGCAGCCGCTGGATCGAGGAACGCGGCGATACGGAAACGCTCAGCGGTCCCACTTCGAGCTACGGGCGCGAACGCCTCGCGGACCCCGCTCTCGCGGCCTTCAAGTTCGACCTGAAGCGTACGCCGCGCAAGGCAAAGGCCGGGCACAGCGTCACGCAGATGCACTACGCGCGCCGCGGCATCATCACGCCCGAGATGGAATACATCGCGATCCGCGAGACCCAGCGTCTCGAAGGTCACGGCGAACTGCTGCATCGGCAGCATCCCGGCGAAAGCTTCGGGGCTCGTCTGCCGAAGGCGATCACTCCGGAGTTCGTCCGGGACGAAGTGGCGAGCGGGCGCGCCATCATTCCCGCGAACATCAACCACCCCGAGTCCGAGCCGATGATCATCGGCCGCAACTTCC
>CAZEDA010000321.1:0-4636 GCA_964510915.1 uncultured Rhodocyclaceae bacterium
TGCCTGAAGGCCGAGAACATCTACTACATCGGCGACCTGATCCAGCGGACCGAGACCGAACTGCTGAAGACGCCGAACCTGGGCCGGAAGTCGCTGAACGAGATCAAGGAAGTCCTTGCCTCGCGTGGCCTCACGCTGGGAATGAAACTGGAAAACTGGCCCCCGGCCGGCCTGGAAAAGGTCTGACGGGCGGCTGGGCCGATAACGAAAGAAGAGGTGATATATGCGTCACGGTCTTGGCCTGCGCAAGCTCAATCGTACGAGTTCCCACCGGCTTGCGATGCTTCGCAATCTGACGAACGCGCTCCTGCGCCACGAGGCGATCACGACGACCTTGCCGAAGGCAAAGGAACTTCGTCGGGTTGCCGAGCCGATCATCACGCTGGGCAAGGCGCCGACACTGGCCAATCGCCGGCTGGCTTTCTCGCGTCTGCGTGATCGTGATCTGGTGACGAAGCTCTTCGACGAACTGGGTCCTCGTTACGCGAAGCGCGGCGGTGGTTACCTGCGGATCCTGAAGTGCGGATTCCGCAAGGGCGACAATGCTCCGATGGCTTACGTCGAACTGCTCGATCGTCCGGAAGGCGCTGCGGAAGCCCCGGTCGCGACGGAAGGCTGAGGACGCACGGGCTCTTGCTGGAGCCCCCCGGGCACGGGCTGTTCCGGGCAGAAAGAAGCAGGCAAGAGGGGGCGCGAATGCGCCCCCTCTTGTTTTTTCTGTCAGCCGGCGAGGGCCTTCCTGGGCGCAGGCAGCAACCGGATGATCTGCTCGGCGGGCACCGGACGGCTGATGAGGAAGCCCTGTACGTATTCGCATCCGCGCTCGCGCAGGAAGGCGAGCTGCGCCTCGGTTTCCACACCCTCGGCCACCACTTCCAGGCGCAGGCTGTGCGCCATCGCAATGATGGCGGAGGCGATGGCGGCGTCGTCCCCCGCGTCGGGCATGTCCTTCACGAAGGAACGATCGACCTTCAGCGTGTCCACGGGGAACTGCTTCAGGTAGGCGAGCGACGAATAACCGGTTCCGAAATCGTCGATGGACAGGCGCAGCCCCATGGCCTTGAGGCGCTTCAGGGTGTCGAGCGTGGTGGCGCGGTCGTCCATCAGCATGCTTTCCGTCACTTCCAGTTCCAGTCGTTCCGGCGCCAGGCCCGTGTCCCGGAGGACGCGCGCGACGAAGTCGACGAAGCCGGGTTGCTGGAAATGCGGGCTCGCGATGTTGACTGCCACGTGCAAGGGCGGGAGCCCCATCGCTGACCACTGCTGGGCCTGAGAGGCCGCCTGCATCAGCACCCACTCTCCGATGGCGACGATGAGCCCCGAGTCCTCCGCCAGCGGAATGAAGTCCATCGGCGGAATCATCCCGATCTCCGGCTGATGCCAGCGGATCAGGGCTTCGACGCCCGCGATGGTACCCGTCCGCAGATCGAGCTTCGGCTGGTAGTGCAGTTCGAATTCGTTGCGATCCAGTGCGCGGCGAAGCTTGGATTCGAGTGCCAGTCGCTCCAGAGCCCGGGAGTTCATCTCCTTGCCATAGAAGCGATAGTTGTTGCGGCCCTGGCTCTTCGCAAAGTACATCGCGGCGTCGGCATTCTTGATCAGCGTATCCGCGTCCTGCCCATCCATGGGGTAGAGGGCCACACCGATGGAGGTCGTCGTGAACAGTTCGTGTCCGTCCACTTCGAGCGGACGCTGGACCACATCGAGGATCCTTCGTGCAACCTTCGCCGCGTCCTGGAAGCTGTTCATGTCGCCCAGAAGCACGCAGAACTCGTCTCCGCCCAGTCGGGCCAGGGTGGAGTCCTCGCCGGGCAACAGTCGCGTGATGGGGTCGCGCCCGCGCACACTTTCTCGCAGTCGCTGCGCGACGGTGACGAGCAGACGGTCACCCACGCCGTGTCCGAGCGTATCGTTGATGCGCTTGAACTGGTCGAGGTCGAGCGACAGCACGCCCACCATCCGACCGGTGCGGCCCGCGTGCTCGAGCGCCACGGACAGGTTGTCGAGGAAGCGCTGCCGGTTCGGCAGTTGCGTCAGTCGGTCGAAGTAGGCGAGCTGATGGATGCGCTGTTCGGCGGCCTTGTTCTCGGTGATGTCCTGGATGGCGCCGAACGCCTGCAGCGGCTGCCCGTCCTCGCCCAGCAGCGACTCGGTATGGATCCGGACATAGCGTATGGTGCCGTCCGGGTGCACCACACGATGGATGAGTTCGTCGACCGTACCCCCGGCCCGCAGGGACTGAAGCGCGGCAGTGAATTCGCCACGATCCTCGGCATGGATCCTCGCCACGAGCGCGTCGACGCCGGGAGGGGTCGAGGCCTGGTCGTACCCGAGGATGCGGAACACTTCATCGGACCAGCGCATGCGGTCCGACTCGAAGTCCCATCGCCAGGAGCCAAGCCTCGCGACGCGCTGGGCGCTTGCGAGCAGGGCCTGGTTCTCGACCATGCCTTCGATCGCCTCGGCAGCCCGCAGGATGTACCGGACCCGGTGTCCCAGGATGCCCCAGTTGATCGGCTTGCTGATGAAGTCCGTCGCCCCGGCTTCGTACGCCCGGTTGATGGAGTCGAGGTCGTCGAGACCGGTCAGCATCAGGATGGGGACGTGGCGTCCGCGGGGCAGCGCCCTCAGCGTCTCCACGGCCTCGTACCCGTCGATGCCCGGCATCATCACATCCATCAGGACGATGTCGGGATGTTCGCGCTCGAAGGTGGCGAGTCCGGACTCGCCGTCCGACACCGCGATCGTGCGCAGCCCGGACAGTTCGAGCGTGCGGCTGGCGATCAGGCGGATCGTCGGATCGTCGTCGACGATCAGCGCCAGCGGCGTGGGCGTTGCAGCATCAGGCGCCGACATGCTGGCGGTTCTCCACGAGAGGGGCGAGTCGGCGCGACGATGCCTCGGTGACGCGCGCCAGTTCTTCGATGGCAAGCGGTGTTTCGCCGGGCACGCCATCCCGGAGCGAATGCTCCAGGCGGTGAGCCAGATGCGAGACGAGATTGGCGCCCACGTTCGAGGACGCTGACTTCAGGGTGTGGGCGGCGCGCTTCAGTTTTGCCGCATCGGCGTTCGCAAGTGCCATGCGCATCTCTTCGATGAGGCCGGTCGACGTGTGCAGGTAGGCGTCCACGACTTCGCGAAGCAGATCGGAGCCGTCTTCGCCGCCGAGCGTGCGCAGGCTCTCCAGCACATCCTCGTCGATCTCGGAATGGGGACTGCGGTAGTGGCCCGAGGTCCGGCCGCGACCGGATTCCTGAATCGAACCCGCCGGCAGATGCCGTGCGAGTACCTGCGCCAGCTGTTCGCGCCGGAACGGTTTCGTGAGGTAGTCGTCCATGCCGGCGGAAAGGCAGCGCTCGCGGTCGCCCTCGACGGCATTGGCCGTGAGCGCCACGATCGGCTGTCGCTGCGCGCGGGAGAGCGACTGTTCCTCGATGCGCCAGCGCTCCGTCGCGCTGTAGCCGTCGAGTTCCGGCATCTGACAGTCCATGAGCACCACGTCGAACGCACGCTCGCGCAACGCGGCGAGGCACTCCAGACCATTGTCGGCGACGCGAACCCGGCAACCGAGTGCCATCAGCATCTCGCGCGCCACCAGCTGGTTCACCGGATTGTCCTCCACGAGGAGAACGTCGGCGTCGAACCGAAGCGCCCCCTGATCCGCGCCGGCGGCATTCATGCCCTCGCGCAGAGGCGCGCCGAGGGCCGAGGCGAGCGTCTGATGCAGGTCGGCCTGACGGACCGGCTTGCGGAGCCAGGCGTGTATGCCCAGGCCTTCCGCCACCGCGTGCTCCGGCGTACGGCTGAGGGAACTCAGGATGATGACCGGACAGGCGTGCGCGTCGGCGCCGAGCGCGCGGATGGCGCGGGTGACGTCGAGTCCCGTCATGCCGGGCATCTGCATGTCGAGAACGGCGATGTCCACCGGACGGGGCGTGCTGCGGAACAGTTCGACGGCATGACGCCCGTCGCGAGCGACCAGCACGGCCAGACCGAGCGCCGCGCACTGGTGTTCGAGGATTTCCCGATTGGTGGGGTTGTCATCGGCGATGAGAACGCAGCGCCCGCGGAGACCGCGCCGTGTGGCGGAAGTGTCCGTCCGCCCGACCAGGCTCCGGTCGAGACGCAGATCGATCCGGATCAGGAACCGCGTGCCCTGGCCGATCGTGCTCTCCACCTGGATGTGACCGCCCATGAGTTCCACCAGCTGGCGGACGATCGACAGGCCCAGGCCCGTACCGCCATAGCGCCGGGTGGTCGTCTCGTCTGCCTGGGCGAAGGCGTCGAAGATGCGGTCGCGGGCATCGGCCGCGATGCCCACGCCGGTATCCGCCACCTCGATCAGATAGCTGGCGTGAGCCGTGCGCACCGCGGTAGCCTTCACGCGGACCACCACTTCGCCGTGCTCGGTGAACTTCAGCGCATTGCCGAGGAGGTTCGCGACGATCTGGCGCAGACGCAAAGGGTCTCCCAGCACATTGCCGGGCATGTCCTTCGCGACATCGCAGGCCAGTTCCAGGCCCTTCTTCTGTGCCTGTTCGCCGAACATCTGCACCACGTCCTCCAGCGTTTCGCCCAGATCGAACGGCACGCTCTCCAGGCTCATGCGGCCCGCCTCGATCTTCGAGAAGTCGAG
>CAZEDA010000322.1:0-4635 GCA_964510915.1 uncultured Rhodocyclaceae bacterium
GCCGAGGCGTTGGCGGAATGCACGGTGATGACCGGCGGACGGAATCCCCTCAGGGCAACAGCCTCTTCGATCCAAAGCACGACGTCGTAGCCGGTCCCTCGCGCATCGTCGCCGAGGTCATGATCGAGACTGATCTCTTCCACCCGACCGGTTTCGAGCAGCGCGATCGCCTCGTCGGGCCAGTACACGCGCACCCAGCCTTCGGGAGTCGCGCGTTCGTCATCGAGAAAGACGCGCACGGTGAAGTCCGCGGCGACGGGCGCTCAGTCTTCGAGACGTATCGACAGCGACTTCGCGATGGCTGCGGTGGCGTCGAAGTCGGCACGGATGCGTCGCGTCAGCTCGTCCGGTCCGCCGGGGAAGGCAATGGCGCCTTGAGCCTGAATCCATCCACGCAGGGTGGTGGACACCAGCACGGGCTCGACGAGTGCACGCAGACGTGTGACCACCGCCGGCGGGGTGCGAGCCGGTACGAACAGCCCGAACCAGGCGTTCATTTCGACACCCCGGACGCCGAGCTGCGGCAGCGTCGGGACCTGCGGCAGCGTGGACATGCGTTGCGACCCCGTCACGGCGAGAGCCCGCAGGCGCCCGGAGGTGATGTGCGGCATGGCGTCGAAGGGCAGCGCGAACATCATGGCGAGACGTCCGGCCGCGACATCCGTGACCGCATTGACGGCGCCCTTGAACGGAACGTGAGTGAGGGACACGCCACGGCTCGCCGCGAACATCTCCGTGATGAGGTGGCACGACGTGCCCAGCCCCCAGGTCGCGTAGTTGAGTGTGCCGGCGCCCGCACGGGCGGCGGCAACGAGCTCGTCGACCGACCGGTACGGCGAGTCTCCCGGCACGACGAGGATGAAGGGCATCTCGGCGGCCGGGGCGATCGGCGTGAAATCCTTGAGCGGGTCGTAGTCGACCTTCTGGCGCAGCGCGGGCTCGATCGAGAACGCGGACACCGTGCCGAGCAGCAGCGTGTGGCCATCCGGATTGGACCGTGCGGCGATGGCCGTACCGACTCGCCCGCCTGCACCCGGCCGGTTGTCGACCACCACCTGCCGGCCGGCGGCATCCCCCAGGCCCTTCGCGATGATCCGCGCCAGCGCATCGGCGCTTCCGCCCGCGGGGAACGGGACGATCATCGTCAGGGTTCGCTTCGGAAAGTCCTGCGCCTGAGCGACGCCCGCTACGGCCATTACCGCAGCCGGCAGGAGCTGAAGGAGGCGGCGCCTCGATGGGCGCATGATGATCGGTGCCGTCACAGCGCACCTCGACCGAAGGTATCGCAGCCTTTCACGCTGCCGGTCTCGATGCCCTTGCGGAACCACTGCACGCGCTGCTGCGACGTGCCGTGCGTGAAGCTCTCTGGCACGACGTACCCTTGCGAGCGCTTCTGCAGGGCGTCGTCGCCGATGGCCGCCGCGGCATTGAGGCCCTCCTCGATATCGCCCTGTTCGAGCAGCTGCCGGGTGCGCTGGGCGTGATGCGCCCACACGCCCGCGAAGCAGTCCGCCTGCAACTCCATGCGGACCGACAGCTGATTCGCGCGCGTTTCGTCAGAGCGCTGCTTGGCGGCGTGCACCTTGTCCGCGATGCCGAGCAGGTTCTGGATGTGATGGCCGACTTCGTGCGCAATGACGTAGGCCTGGGCGAAATCGCCGGGCGCGCCGAGCTTCTGCGACAGCGCGCGATAGAAATCGAGATCGATGTACACCTTGCGGTCCGGCGGGCAGTAGAAGGGACCCATTGCGGCGTCCGCGGTGCCGCACGCAGACTGCACGGCGCCCGAGAACAGCACGAGGATCGGCGCCTGATAGCGCGCATTGGCTTCCGCGAACAGCGCGGTCCACGTGTCCTCGGTGTCGGCGAGCACCACTGAGACGAAGTCCTTCATGCGCTGCTGCTCGGGGTCCGTCGGTGCCGGCCCGGGTGCCTGCTGCGTCACCGGTGGAGACAGACCACCGCCGCCCTCAAGGATGATGGACGGGTCCACGCCGAAGAACATCGCGATGAGCGCGATGACCACCACGCCGAGCCCGCCGCCCACCGCACCGCGGCCGATCGGCATGCCACGCCGGTCCTCGACATTGTCACTGCGCCTTCCGCCTTCCCAACGCATTGCTCTCGTGCTCCTTGCGGGACGACTTCGTTCTCTCGGGCGCCTTGCGGGGACGGACTGCAGGGACGGCCGATGCCACCAAGAGGTCGTAAATTCCGTCGGGCGCGTTGCCCACGGCATCGAGGGGATGATACTTCCTCAGGAGCCGGCGCTCGTGCGCGCCCCAACCCGCATGGGATTCGAGCGTGGCCTCCGGATGGTTCTGAATGAGGCCCGCCCGCGCGGCCTCCTGCAGTGTCATGGTCGTGCCGATCAGCACCACCCGCGCGGCATACGGCGCCGACGGGTGATCCGGGTTGTTGTCGGGCATCACGCCAATGTGAATGCCGTCGAAGACATCGAACGAGCCGGGGTCGCGCTGACGGAGGATCGACAGGGCCACCAGATTGGCGTGAACGCTCGTCGCCTCCTCGACGGCGAAGCTCGTGCGGTACTCGTTGAGGCCGATCACGTAGTACACGTCATCGAGATCATCGTGGTGCAGGATCGTGCCGGTGAGCACGGCGCGCTGGCTCGCCGCGCCGAGACTGCCGGCGCGGGTCTCGCGGTAGCGGATCGTGGTGTCTTCCGCCGAGATCTCCACGAAAGAGACGTTCACGTCGCCCGGCGTCAGGTAACTCCTGCGCAGGCAGAACAGGGTCTGGGGCAGGGAACGGCGGAATTTCTCGGGAGTGCGGGTGATGCGCGACAGCGCGAGGATCGCCCGCTGCAGTTCGGACCCCTCGTCCGGCAAGGACTCCACGAGCCCCGCGCCTTCGAGGACCTCCTGCAGCCGACTCAGCTTGGACAGGCTCAACTGGTCGACGGTGTCGGCGCGAGCCGCGCGATAGAAGTCGTCCTTGGTGAGGCCGGCGCGATCGGCCTGCACCTCCACTTCGAGCAGGAAGCGCGACAGCCGGCCGTCGAACCGGTCCCGCGCTCGCGCGAGCGCATCGTGCACCGAGCGCCGCAGCAACGCCGCGCGCTCGGACTTGTCCGGGGAACCCAAGGGTCGCCTCCCGCTGTTTCGCAACGATTCGCAGTCTACCGCGAAACACTGCGAAAACCCGCGGCTTCCGTCGCAGCGCCTGCCACCGCTGCCGGGCGGCTCCCGCCTACGATGATTCCATCGTCACTGTTCACCGGAGATTGCCGTCATGGCCCAGCCCTTCTCGATCGTCGCTGCCGCGTTCACCCCGTTCGATGCTTCCGGCGCCGTCGCCACCTCGCGCATCGCTGCCCAGGTCGCGGGCCTGGTCGCCGACGGCGTGGATGGCGCGTTCATCTGCGGCACGACCGGCGAGGGGTCCTCGCTGACCCGCGAGGAGCGGATGGATGTCGCTGCGGAGTGGGCGCTTCGCGCACCGAAGGGCTTCCGCGTGATCGTCCATGTGGGACACGCCGCTCCGGCGGAAGCCCGCATCCTTGCGGGTCATGCACAGGAAGTCGGCGCCCATTCGGTGTCGTCGGTGGCGCCGTACTTCCTGAAGCCGCGAAACGCGACGGAGGTGGTCGATGCCATCGCGACGATTGCCGCGGGCGCGCCGAAGCTTCCCTTCTACTACTACCACGTGCCCATGGTGACCGGCGTGGCCGTTCCGGCCGCCGCCGTCGTGCGCGAGGCCCGTGGCCGCATTCCGAATTTCCGGGGAGTGAAGTTCACCGACGGAGATCTCAACGATCTCGGCGAGGTGATCGACGCCTGCGGCAGCGATCTCGAGGTGTTCTATGGGCGCGACGACTTCCTGCTGCCCGCCGTTGCCCTCGGCGTGCGTCAGGCCGTCGGGATGACGTACAACTACACCGGTCCGCTGGTGCGCCAGCTCGTGGCTGCCTTCGATCGCGGTGACATGGCGGGCGCCCGTGCGGCGCAGGCGCCGATCCGCCGACTCATCGCGAGCAGCCTGCCGTACGGTCTCATCAACGGGCTGAAGGGACTGGCCCCCATGGTCGGCGTGGACTGCGGTCCGGCGCGGCCGCCGCTGTCGAATCTCGCGGCGTCGGATCTGGAGAAGATCGCGGCCGCGTGCGGTATTCGCGAAGCACTCGCCGCCACGACGCCGGCGCGCAAGGCCGCGTAAACAAGGACTGGCAGTCGGCGGAGTCAGTCCGCCGACGCCGAGTCTTCGGGCCACGCGAGCAACGCGTGGGGCCGAGGCGGGCCATAGACGAAGTGCAGCACCCGGCGGGGGCGTTCCGACACGGCCTTGCCGGATGCGTGCAGTAGCAGAGGTCGCATCAGCAGAGCGCCCCCAGCAGGGACGACACAAACCGCATCGCCGATTTGGTCCCGGAGCCGCAGGGCATCCTCTTCCGTGATCCGCCCGAGCAGATGGGTGCCGGGCACCACCCGTAACGGCCCGTTGTCCGCCGTGCAGTCGTCCAGATGAACGCGTACGGCCAGCAAACGGCTGAGCAGATCTTCCGGCGGCTGCACGAACAGCGCCCCCTGCTTGAGGGTCCAGCCTTTCCAGCCGGGAACGTCCTCGCGCCGCGCGACCGGGACACTCAAGTCCTGATGCACACCCACCGACCAG
>CAZEDA010000323.1:0-4616 GCA_964510915.1 uncultured Rhodocyclaceae bacterium
TGAACGACCAGCCGCCCGTGACGCCCGTGAACTTCCCGGTGCCGGCGGTGAACTTGCCCGATCCTTCGTAGGGCGCGTTGGCCGCGATGACTCCCGTCCATTCGCCGTGCACCTTGTCGCCGCCGTCGCTGAACGTGCAGAAGCCCTTGCTGCCCCCTACCCCGTTCACGAGTTCCAGCGCGCCCCCGCACACGACCTGTGCGGCATGGAAGAGACCGCTGCCCGCGTCGTTGTAGCTGATGCCGAGCCACGTTCCGAAGAGGTACATGCGAGAGTCACTCACCTGGTGCGTTTCACCGCTGCCCTTGAACGCCGTATGCAGGGCGAGCGAGCCGCTCTTGGGGATGGATTGCGCTGCCGCGCTCCCCGCAATGACAGCGAGAACGGCGCCGAGAATGCTCGTCTTGTACGAAATGCTCATGCAATTTCCTCCTTGTCGGGAACGGGATCTACTCGGGCCTCAGGTTACGGGGGGTGGCATGACGGATCCCTGATGGATTGGCGATCCGGACGTATCTCGCCGGCAGCGCATCGAGGGCGGATTCCAGGCGTCAATTTCCTCGTAACATCCGCGCTGTCCAGGGAGGCCGCGTCTGATCATCCATCCACGCGGCCCGGCATCAACAGGAGAACAAGACTTGAAACTCGAAAGACGGCGCTTCTGCGCCATTGCGGGCGCAGGGCTGCTGAACGGCTGGCTGGGCACTACGGCGGCGAGAGCAGACGGGCCGTTTCCGGAACGTCCCGTGACCATCGTCGTCCCTGCGCCGGCGGGTGCCCTGCCGGACGTGTTCTGCCGCAAGATCGCGGAGCGCCTGGCACAGCGATGGAATCAGACAGTGAATGTCGAGAATCGCCCCGGCGGCGCGACTGCCGTGGGTGCGAAGTTCGTGGCCAGCGCCGCGGCGGACGGCTACACCCTCCTCTACGCCCCCTTCAACACGCTGGTGCTGAACCCGCTCATGACCGGTTCTCTGTCGTACGACCCGGTGGCGGACTTCACGCCGGTGACCGTCGCCGGGCGCGCACCGCTCGTCCTCGTCGTGAACACTGCAACGGGCGTGCAATCCCTGTCGGAACTCGGGGAACTTGCCAGGCGCACGGGGCAGCCGCTCCGGTACGGGAGTCCCGGCAAGGCGTCGATGCCTCATCTGTTCGCGGCGCTGCTGGCGCACGGTGCGAAGTTCGCAGCGGAGCACGTGCCCGCCGCCAGCGGGCCCAAGGCGATGGAGGATCTGCTGGAAGGTCGCGTGCACTTCGTGTTCGACGCGGCGGTGTCCACGCAGGCCCACATCGCGGCCGGACGGCTCCGTGCCCTTGGCGTGACGAGCCGCAATCGGATCCGCGAGTTTCCCGACGTGCCGACATTGATGGAACTCGGTGCGAGCGACGGGGACTGGACACTGTGGGGCGGCTTCGTGGCACCGGCAGCGACGCCACCCGCACGCATAGCGGAACTCAACGCTGCCATCCGCGCCGAGAACGAACGCGGCGGCTTCGTCGATGACATTCCAGGGACGGAGCGCGTCGGGAGCACCCCCGAAGCTTTCGGCCAGCTGCTGGCAGCCGAGCGTGTGCGCTGGAAACCTCTGGTGGAAGCGTCGGGCGTCCGACTGGACTGACTCCCCTCCGTGGCGGCTGTTCGCCGGCGCGCCGGAAGTTACCGGACGCCTGCGAACTGGCGGTGAGATTCGATCCTGAGCGAGAACGCGTCCTTCTCCGCCTCGCTCAGATTCGGCGGGTACCGCGAGTCACTCCGCCGCCAGCGGGCCAGCCACGCATCCCCCAGCCACGGAATGGCCCGGGATGCCCAACCCGCCTGGACCGACTCGCTGTCGACGCCGGTGAACGCCATGGTCGTCGTGGCCTTGGGACCCGTGCCCACGCCCTCCGCCACCCAGAAGCCTGCCCACAACAGCGCAGCTCTCACCGCGGTCGACGCCGAGTACGTGAACAGCTCCATCGGTTTCGGCCCGCCGTGTTCGACGATGCGCGCGAACACCTCCGCGCTCCAGAGTGCCGTATCCGTCTTCGCGGAGAACGGATCGTAGAAGACGAGATCGGGGGCAGGCTGGGCGGCGAACGTTTCCAGAAAATCCCCTTCGACCAGATCCCACTGGAGCAACCCTGACGAGTGGGTCCAGGTGCCCTTCTTCGCCAGCGTGCTCGGCGCCCCGTGCTGCACATGCGGAAAGTGCGACGACTTCTTCGTCACCAGAAGTAGTGGGTCGAGATCGCGCTCGAAGCTGATCATCCGCACGGGTCGCAACGCGGCCGCGCCCAGCTGCGCGCAGACCTTCTCGAAGCAGGCGATCGCGGCCATGGCATTCGTCGCTGCGCCGAGCCCCACATCCCAGATCACCAGAGGTTCGTCCGATGCCGGCATGCCGTCCGGCTGACGCAGCAGGCGCTCTGCAAGCCGCGACTGCGTGACATACAACGCGTTCGCCTCTTCGCCCGGCTCGTTCACCGAGTGCATCACTTCGCCGGAACTGATCTGCCGTACGCAGTTGGCGCCCGTGGGACCTTGAATGATCTCGTAGTCCCCTCGCCGGTGCGGCAGGGCAGGACGGTTCCGGCGCGGGTGAATGCAGGGGTTGTCGTCGTCGGGGCGCGCAAGCTCGTGCCGTTTGTGCTCATAGAACGCCGCGAACTCGTCCCGCAGGATGGCTTCGCGCATTTCCCGCATCAGCCGGTGATAGAAGGCCAGGTTGTGGATGGACAGTAGCTGCGTGCCGAGGGCCTCGCCCGCCCGTACCAGATGGCACAGGTAAGCGCGGGAGTACTCGCGGCACGTCTGGCAGTCACAGGCGGCATCCAGCGGGGCCTCTGAGAGGCGATACACGGTGCGGCGGCAGTGAACCCGGCCATGGGAGGTAAAGACCGTACCGCGCTTGGCGAGCTGCGAGGGGATGATGCAGTCGAACATGTCCACGCCTCGGTGCACCGCTTCGAGGATGTCGATCGGCGTGCCGACGCCCATCAGGTAGCGCGGCAGATTCGTCGGCATGTACTGGGTGGTGAGTCCGGTGAACTCGTAGCGCTCGGCGTGACTCTCACCGACGGCCAGCCCGCCGATGGCGAGCCCGTCGAACGGCAGCTTCGACAGAAAATCCGCACTGCGCTTGCGCAGGTCCGGATGACAGGCGCCCTGGACGATGCCGAAGAGCGCCTGCGGCGAATCGCCTCGCGCCTCCAGCGACCGCACGGCCCACCGGTGCGTGAGTTCCATCGCGGCTTCCGCCTGCTCGTACGGCGCGGTCGACGGAATGCACTGGTCCAGCACCATCATGATGTCGGAGGCGATGGCCTTCTGCATCTCGATGCTGGTCTCCGGCGACAGCAGGTGCACGTCGCCGTCGACGTAGCTGCGGAATCGCGCCCCCTCTTCTTCCAGCACCCGCGCATTGGGCAGCGAAAAGATCTGGAAGCCTCCCGAATCCGTGAGCACCGGGCCGTTCCACTTCATGAACCGGTGGATGCCACCGAACGCCCGGAAGACGTCCGGCCCGGGGCGCAGCAGCAGGTGGTAGGTGTTGGCGAGGAGAACGCGGGAGCCGACGGCCTCGAGCCCGTCCACGGTCATGCTCTTCACCGTGGCCTGCGTGCCGACCGGCATGAAGATGGGCGTCAGGACTTCGCCGTGGAGGGTCTGGAAGCGCGCTGCACGGGCCTTGGAGCCGCTGGCCTGCCGGTCGATCGTGAAATTGAGACGTGACATGGGGGACTGCAAGGAAGCGGGGTGACCCGGCCCTCGCGGACCGGACTCCCGGCGGATTGCCGAGGCGGCGAAGGATAGCCGCGATTGTCCCCTCGCGTTTGGGTCGTTGGTGGTGCCGGCACTGCTACACGTTCATTTTCTGGCTGAACGGCCGATACCGGGTCGGGAACCGATCTTCAGGCAGACCTTTGCATGTCGAATGAGGAAGTGACGGCGTACGTGGCGGTGTTCGGCGGGATCGCCCTGTTCACGACAGTGCTGACCGTCGTGGCAGTCCGGGTACGGCGGGCCGGTGACGCCGAAAGCCTCGCCTTGCGTGCTTCCGACGTGGTGACTCAGACCACGGACCTCCTCGTGGGGCCGGGCTTTCTGTGGGCCGTATGGCACGACACGGCCAAGGCGGCCGAGATGAAGATGCTGATTCGCAACCATCGGGACGAAGCCGTCAGTACGGTCGTCGCGCCCACCGTCGTGCTCGATGGCGTGCTGAAGCGATTCGACCTCGATGGCAGGCACTATGAGATCCGCAAACCCGGCCTGATGACGAATCGCACCCACCTTTGCGAGGCCGGACGGGAGGAAGTGCTCCTGTCGGCAGAGCATGCGACATTCAGAACCACATTCTTTCAGGGCGACGGGACGGAAGCTCTGTTCACGATGCCCGCCGGCTCGGCGCTGAAGCGCTTTCTCCCCATCGAAGCCGGTGAACGCGAGATCGGCAGGCTGATCGTCGGGCTACGGCAGGACAGCACGACCCGTATCCTCACCCTCCCGGAAGGTCGGAGTTCGATCCTCGAACAGGTGTTCGTGCTGGCGAGTTGAAGGACTCCCTTCGCTCGGTCGCGATGATCCATCCCCGGAGTCGGCGCGGTCGCGCCTCGTCCGGGCTACGGGG
>CAZEDA010000324.1:0-3104 GCA_964510915.1 uncultured Rhodocyclaceae bacterium
CGGAACTGGGTGCGGCCTTCCTCGTCCAGCGGGAACTCCCGCGCGGGGAGCAGCCGGACGGAATCCACGGTGTAGATGCTTCGCTGCGTGTCGACGTCGAAGGTGCGGATCGACTCGATGTCCTCGTCGAACAGATCGATCCGGTAGGGCACTGCCGAGCCCATGGGGAACAGGTCGATGAGGCCGCCGCGGTAGCTGTACTCCCCGGGTGCAACGACCTGGGACACGTTGGAATAGCCCGCCATGGTGAGCTGCGACCGGAAGGTGTCCGGATCGAGCCGCGTGCCCTTCTTGAAGAAGAAGGTGTAAGCGCTGAGATAGGTGCGCGGGGCGAGGCGCATCAGCGCGGTCGTCACCGGGACGATCACGACATCCACCTCGTGACGGCCGAGCAGATACAGCGTCTCCAGTCGCTCGGACACGAGGTCCTGGTGCGGGGAGAAGGTGTCGTAGGGCAGGGTCTCCCAGTCGGGGAGCAGGTGCGTTTCGAGTTCCGGCGCCAGCCAGCGGAGTTCGGCGCCGAGGCGCTGGGCGTCCAGTGCGGTGGCGGTGATGATCGCAAGCGGCTTGTGCCGCTGCGCCAGTTCGGCAAGCACCAGTGCGTCGGAGGAGCCCGCGAGCGGACCGGTGAACAGGCGTTGGCCCCGGGCAGGGACCGGATACGAAAGCAGCATCGTGGATCGGGAAGGCGGTGGGAGCGCGATTGTAGTGGCCGGAGACT
Source organism: uncultured Rhodocyclaceae bacterium (assembly GCA_964510915.1). Classification (GTDB taxonomy): domain Bacteria; phylum Pseudomonadota; class Gammaproteobacteria; order Burkholderiales. Next base: position 722 of record CAZEDA010000324.1, read on the forward strand.
ACCTGACTGGCAGCCTTCCCCGGATAATCCGGCTTTCGACCCGACTTCGTGCGAATAAGTGCCAACCGAACGCATCTGGGCCCTCGTCCCGGCCGCCGGCAGCGGGGCCCGCTTCGGGCAGGCGACGCCCAAGCAGTATCTTCCGCTCGCAGGGCGTCCGCTCATCGCCCATTGCCTCGCCACGCTCTGCGACCATCCCGATGTTGCCGGGGTCGCCGTGGTGCTGTCGCCGGATGATCAGGGATTCGATGCGATCGACGCTGCGCGATGGGGCGATCGGCTGCATGTGCTTCGCTGCGGTGGCGCCACCCGCGCTCAGACCGTGCTGAACGGGCTGCGCGAGATGGCCGCGCGATGTCATGAGTCCGACTGGGTGATGGTTCACGATGCAGCGCGTCCGTGCCTGTCGCGTGGCCTGATCGACCGGCTCATCGGCACTTTGTGGGACGATCCGGTGGGCGGCATCCTCGCGATTCCCGTGGCCGACACCCTGAAGCGCGCCGATGCCGAAGGGCGCATCGAAGCCACCGTGCCGCGACAGCATCTGTGGGCAGCGCAGACGCCGCAGATGTTCCGCCACGGATTGCTGGTGCGAGCGCTGTCACAGGGGGCCGGCGTGGAGATCACGGACGAGGCCTCCGCGGTGGAATCCCTGGGGCTCAAGCCCAGGCTGGTACCAGGCGATCCGATCAACCTGAAGGTGACCTATCCGGACGACCTGCGCTCTGCCGAGCGCCATCTCGTCGACTTGTCGGAGGAGAACATCACACCATGACGATTCGCATCGGCCAGGGCTTCGACGTGCACGCGCTGATCGAGGGACGCCCGCTCGTGATCGGCGGCGTGACCATTCCGTATCCGCTGGGGCTGCTCGGGCATTCCGATGCTGATGTGCTGCTCCACGCGATCACCGACGCGCTGCTCGGCGCGGCGGGCCTCGGCGACATCGGCCGGCACTTTCCGGATACCGATGCGGCATTTGCAGGTGCGGACAGCCGCGTGCTGCTGCGGGAAACGGTACGCCGGATTCGCGAGGCGGGCTATGGGATCGGTAATGTCGACGCGACGATCATCGCCCAGGCACCCAAGATGGCGCCGCACATTCCGGCGATGGTGAAGCGCATCGCAGCGGACCTCGGCATCGGGGAATCGTGCGTCAACGTGAAGGCCAAGACCACCGAGCGTCTCGGCTTCACCGGCCGCGGAGAGGGAATCGCCGCCGAGGCGGTGGCCTTGCTCGAGAGTACCGGCGAAGCGAAATGACCCCCGGGGGAGGCGCATCCCGAAGAACGCGCCTTCCGCCTCAGAGGCTGCTCTGCAGTTTCTCCAGTTCCTGCTTGGCGGCGTCCGTTCGTGCAAAGGGCATCGCTGCCTGGATCTGGCGCGTGGCGTCGAGCGTTCGCTTCTCCTTCACCAGTCCGCGGATCAGGTTGATGCGGATCGCGGCGTCGTAGGGAGAACGCGCCACGGCAGACTCCAGCAGGGTGATGCCTTCCTTCACGTTGCCGAATTCCACGTTGAGGCTCCCGGCGGTGTCCAGTACGGCCGGCTCGTTCGGGGCCAGCGCCAGCGCCTGTGTTGCGATCTCGAGCGAGGATTTGTCGCCGAGCTTCCCGAGTGCCCAGGCGAGGTTGTTCAGCACCACCGCGTTCTTCGGCTGCAGCTTCGCGGCGCGCCGATACCAGTCGACAGCGGTACGCCAGTCGCCGCGGCGCTGGCGCAATTCGCCCGCGCCAACCAGCATGCGGGCATCGTTCGGGTGCTTGGCCATCCAGGCATCGATCTCGCGATTGGCTTCGTCATTCCGATTGCCCGCCGCGAGGCGGTCATAGAGCGCGAGGAGCAGACCGGAGTCGCCCGTGGCGGCAAGCCCCGCCCGCAGCACGCGGTCTGCGCCATCCAGGTCCTTCAGTGCGACCAGCGCCTTGGCCTCGTACAGATAGCCGCTCGCGACTGCCGGCCACTTCTTCTGGATGGCCCGTGCCTCATCGCGGGCGGGTCCGAATTCAGCCGTGTTCAGCAGGAGTTGTACGCGGCTGAGGTATCCCGCCGGGTCCTGCGGGGCGAGCGCGATGGCGCGATCGGCAGAGGCCTTCGCCTCCTTCCAGTTCTTGTCGGCGGCGTAGGCATCCGCACGACCCAGATGCGGCAGTGCGGACTGAGGCATGCTCGAGATCAGCTTGCCGTAAGTGATGAGCGCCTGACGCGGTTCGCCCGCCGTGTTCTGCGCTCGCGCGAGGGCGTAGATGATCCGAGGATCGTCCGGTGCCGCCGTCTCGCCGGTCAGGGCGGCGTCGCGGGCACCGATGTAGTCGCCGCGGGTCAGGAGGTAGTCGATCTTCGCGAGATGCAGTTCCGCGGAACTGTTGTTGGCCTTGATCGC
>CAZEDA010000324.1:3204-4604 GCA_964510915.1 uncultured Rhodocyclaceae bacterium
CCCGCCTTGTCGCCTGCCGCACGCAGTGCGAGTCCGAGCAGCTGAAGCGACTCCGCCTTGTCCGGCAGTCGGGTGTTCAGGCGTTCCGCGGCCTTCTTCGCCTGGTCGGTCTTGCGTTGCGACAGGAGTATTTCCACGAGCGCGGTATCGGCACCGGACTGCTTGGGGTCTGCCTCGATGGCGCGTTCCAGCAGCGTGACGGCGTCGTCGGTCCGGCCCAGTGTGTTCTTGGCCCGGGCAGCAAGCAGCAGGGCCTGATAGTTGTTCGGTTCCTTGCCGAGAACCTTCTGGGCCTGGTCGAGGGCGGGCTGGGGTGCCTTGTTGGCCAGCGCCACCTGTCCCGCCAGAATCGTCGTGGCGACGTCGTCACTGGCCGTCTTGAGCAGCGGTGCGAGCGTCTCCTGCGCTTTATCGTTCTTGCCCATGCGCATGTACGAAGACGCCAGCAGCCGCCTGGCGTAGGCCTGCTGCGGATTGCCGGCGAGAACCGCCTCGAGGAGCTTCACGGCCAGAGCGTGGTTGCCGAGATCGTGCTCGACGGCTCCACCGAGCAGCCGGGCCCGATCGTCCGACGGCACACTCTTCAGGACGGCACGGATGGCGTTTCGCGCGAGATCCTTGTCGCCCTTGTGGTAGGCAATCAGGGCGTCTGCATAGGCCGTCGCCGGGGACTTGGGCCCGATTCGCTTCATCTCCTTCAGCCGCGTCGTGGCGTCGTCGAGCTTGCCTGCCTGGACCAGGATGGGAATGAGTCCGATGTAGGGCCGGATCGAATGCGGGTTGGCCTCGATGGCCTTCTCCAGGGCGTTGCGCATGCCGTCGCGGTCCGACTGCGTACCCGACAGGCTCGCCTGCAGCATCCAGCCTTCCGCCGACTTGGGATTGGCGTTGAGCACGGCGGTGAGCGCCGTCTGGGCCTTCGCATTCTCGGAGGCAGTCATCGACAGACGGATCTGGCCGAGACGGGCGCGTTCGTTGGTGGGGTCCTTCGCGAGCGCGGAGGCGTAGGCCGCGGCGGCATCGCTCTGCTTGCCGGTGGCGAGCAGGGCATCCCCGCGGATGGCGGCGAGCGTGGCGCCGTACTGAGGCTTCGCGGATGGGGCTTCGGCTTCCTTCAGGGCCTTCGCGTAAGCGCCTGCATCGAAGAGCGCGGCGGCGAGCTCGGGGCGGACTTCCTCGGCGTCGAAGCCGAGTTCGACCGCCTTGCGCAGTTCCACTTCCGCGCCGATGGCGTCCCCCGCCCGGCGCATCGCCGTACCGAGCAGGAACCGGACTTCCGGAGCCTCCGGGCTGACCACGATCGCGTTCATCAGTTCGAGTACGGCGGCGGGCGCATCCCCCTTGTCGAGGTAACCGCGCGCAGACGCCATGTACTTGTCGAGGTCCCGTCCCCAGCAGCC
>CAZEDA010000325.1:0-1983 GCA_964510915.1 uncultured Rhodocyclaceae bacterium
AGTTCGTCGATGGACTCGTAGATGTCGGCCATGGCCTCGTGCTTGCCCCGCTTCGCGAAGCCGCCGGCGATCGACGGCTTCCAGCGCTTGACCAGTTCCTTCAGCGTGCTCACGTCGAGATTGCGGTAGTGGAAGTACGCCTCCAGCTTCGGCATGTAGCGGGCGAGGAAACGCCGGTCCTGACAGATGGAGTTTCCGCACATCGGCGATACGCCCGACGGCACGTGCTGCGCGAGGAACGCCACCATCTGGGCCTCGGCAGCGTCTTCCGCCAGGGTCGAGGCTCGCACGCGATCGATCAGACCGGACCGGCCATGCGTTCCCTTGTTCCACGCGTCCATGCCGTCCAGGACGGCGGCCTCCTGATGAACCACCAGGACCGGCCCTTCCGCGATCACCGTGAGATCCGACGCGGTAACCACTGTCGCCAGTTCGAGGATGCGGTCCCGCTCGGGGCTGAGACCCGACATTTCCATGTCGATCCAGATCAATCTCGTTGCGTCGTGTGCCATAATAAGTTTCGGAATTTTCAGCAGATAAGTTTGTCATAACGGCCTTCCGACCGCCATCTGGATAGTTGACTCAATGAACAGTTTCTCGACGCTTTTCGTCGCGGTGCTCGCCATCGCCACGGGGTTGCGCCTCTGGCTTTCCTGGCGCCACGTGCGCCATATGCAGGCGCACAGGAATCTCGTCCCCGAACCCTTCGCCACGCAGATCGAACTCGCCGCCCACCAGAAGGCCGCCGACTACTCGACGGCCAAGACCCGGCTCAACGCCGCGGGAATCGCCGCCGACGCGCTCTTTCTTCTCGTGCTGACTTTCGGCGGTCTGTTCGCCCTGATCGACCAGTCCACGCGGGAGTGGTTCGGCTCCGGCCTCGTCGCCGGCGTCGCCTTCATCGCGCTCGTGATGATCGCGGGCTCCGTGGTGGAACTGCCATTCAACCTGTATCGCGTCTTCGGGGTCGAAGCTCGCTTCGGCTTCAACAAGATGACGCTCGGGATGTTCCTCGGCGACATGGTGAAGCACGCCGCCGTCGGCGCCGCCATGGGCCTGCCTCTGGTGCTAGCCGTGCTGTGGCTCATGGGCCAGGCCGGCAGCCTCTGGTGGCTCTGGGTCTGGGTGGTGTGGAGCGTGTTCAACGTGCTGGTGCTCGCGGTCTACCCCACGTTCATCGCGCCCCTGTTCAACAAGTTCGCCCCGATGGAAGAAAACGACCTGAAGCGGCGGATCGAGGCACTGCTCGCGAAGTGCGGATTCAAGTCGCAGGGTCTGTTCGTGATGGACGGCTCGCGTCGTTCCGCCCACGGCAATGCGTATTTCACGGGGTTCGGCAAGGCGAAGCGCATCGTCTTCTTCGACACGCTGCTGTCGCGCCTCGCCCCCGGGGAGATCGAGGCTGTGCTCGCCCACGAACTCGGTCACTTCAAGCTGAATCACGTGATGCGGCGCATGGCCTGGACCTTCGCGATCAGCCTGGCGTTCCTCTGGGCCCTGGGCCAGCTGCGCGAGGCGGCGTGGTTCTTCGAGGGTCTCGGGCTGTCGGCGCCCGTGACGGACGCCGTGGCGCTGGTGGTGTTCTTCATGGTCGTGCCGGTGTTCACCTTCCCGCTGCGCCCGATCATGGCCATGTACTCGCGCAAGCACGAGTTCGAGGCGGATGCCTACGCTGCCCGCAATGCCTCGGGCGACGAACTCGCGCAGGCCCTGGTGAAGCTCTACAAGGACAATGCGTCCACACTCACGCCGGACCCGCTCCATTCGGCCTTCTACGACTCTCACCCTCCCGCATCGGCCCGCATTGCGCGGCTTCGCCAGTTCTCCGCGGTGTAGGGGCGTTCCCCGATCGCCGCGCGAAGCCTGATTCGCGCGGCGAGATTCCCCGGGCGGAAACCGTAAAGTTTTCCGGTGGCAGACAGATATATCCCTTTACGACCCGCCGCGTCTTCCCCGGAAGGCAAAACCTTGAACGCCACCACC
>CAZEDA010000325.1:2083-3390 GCA_964510915.1 uncultured Rhodocyclaceae bacterium
GAAGGCGGCCTGTTCGGCGAAGTCCGGGCGCTCGCGCTCGAGCGGATTCCGGGTGGCGCCGCCAAGGGGCTCGACAAGGTCATCGACGAACTCTACGACCTGGCCGAACACGCGCTCGAACGGGACTCGCGGGACTTCTATCTCGAGGCGAAGGATCGCTGGCCGCGGCAGCGGGCCGCCCTGGAAACCGCCTTCAAGGAACACCTCTCCAAGCGGTTCGTTCGCAAGACCTCCGGCGACGAACCCAAGCGGGCCGAGTTCTCGCAGACCAAGACCTCGTGGAGCGAGTTGTCCCTGGTGGACGACGGCGTGCTCGAAGAGGACATGCGCTTCACGGAAATCGCCGGCCGCATTCGCAACGGCGCCGATGAGGAACTTGCGGCACTCGATCAGCGCATGAGCGTGCTGCTCGACATCCCCGACCTGCCGACTGACGACAATCCGCTCGCCCCTTCCGGCATCGCCAGCGCGCTGCGCGAAGCGCTGTCCGGCATCGAACTCGACATCAAGATCAAGCTGATCGTGATCCGCGCCTTCGACGAAGGCGCGCGGCCGGAGATCATCAAGCTCTACAAGGATGTCAACACGCTGCTGAAGGACAAGGGCGTCCTGCCGACGGTCCGCTACGGCGCAGCAAAGAAGCCCCTGTCCGGCAGCGGGCCCACGACCGGTCCGCGATCGGACGGCGGCGGTCCGCAGGTCGTGGGCAGTGTGACGCTCCCGATCATGTCGGGTGCGGGGGCTGGAGGCGCCACTCTGACGGTGGGTGCCGGCATGCCGATGGGCGTGGCCATGCCGATGGCCGGGGGTGCCGCAGGCGCCGCCATGCCGATGGCGACGATGAATCTGCCGGGCGGACTGCCCGCAGCGGCCGGTGCGCCCGCCGCCGCAGGGGGCGTTGCACCTGCCGCCGGCGGCGAGGGTGGCCTGTCCGTGCCAGGGATCGCAGTCGGAGCGCCCGCTGCGGGCGCCGCACCGGCTGCCGAGGCGATGGGCGACCCTTTCGCCCTGCTGCAGCAGCTGCTCATGATGAACATGGCGGCCGGTCGGTCGCCCGTCGGTGCGGGCGCCGGCATGCTGGGTGCCGGGGGGATGGCAGCGCCTTTCCCTGGCGCAGGCGCACCGGGCGTCGCACCGCAGGGCTGGAGCGGCACGGCCCCGCCCGCGGCTCCCGGCGAATTCCCGTCCCTGAATCTCGAAGGCGGCGTACCTGGCGCGAACCCGGGTGCAGGCGGTTTTCCGGGCGTCGGTCCCGGGGCCGGCGGATTCCCCGGCGTTCCTGGCTCGGGTGCTGGTGGCGGATTCCC
>CAZEDA010000325.1:3490-4563 GCA_964510915.1 uncultured Rhodocyclaceae bacterium
GGCCAGGGTGGCGGCTACCCCGGCGGCACCTCGTCCACACCCTGGACCGGCGAAGGGGCCGGCCCGGGCGGCACCGGAGAAGGCTATGGCGTTCCCGGCGTACCCGGCGGACCGGGCGTCGTAACGCCGGCCGGTTTCCCCACGCCTCCCGGCACGGGACCGCATGCCCTGCCCACTGGGCCGGGTAGCCCCAACGCGACGAACACCTTCGGCGCCCTCGCCGGACTGGCTGCGGCTGCGGGCAACCAGGCCAGCACCACGCGGACGTTCACGGTCTCCGGCGGCGCGTTCATGCCGGGCAACCTCGTCGGGTCGCTCACCAAGCTCCAGCAGGGCGATCTGGGAGCCTTCCCCGACGTCCCGCCCGAAGTCGGAGCCTGGCTCGCGTCGCGTCAGAGCTCTCTGCCCGTCGACGATTTCATTCCGCCTACGCCCAACGTGCTCCGGGCGCTCAAGTCCTCGAGCCTGGGCCAGCAGATGGGCCAGATGGACACGGTCACGCTCGACATCGTGTCGATGCTGTTCGACCAGATCTTCGGCGACGCCCGCATCGCCCCGGCGATGAAGGCGCTGATCGGCCGGCTGCAGATTCCGATGCTGAAGGTGGCCGTCCTCGACAAGACCTTCTTCTCACGCAAGGCCCATCCGGCGCGGCATATGCTGGACACGCTGGGCGAGCTGTCCATGGGTCTGGGCGAAGGCTTCGGGCCCGGCACGCCGCTCTACCAGAAGATCGAAGGCACCCTCACCCGGCTGATCGAGCAGTTCGAGGAGGACTTCGGGGTCTTCGACCGCATCACGGTCGAGCTCGAGGCGATGATCGCCGAGCTCAACCAGAAGGCGGATCAGGTCGGCAAGAGCGAATCCAAGCGCATCCTCGACAAGGAACGTCTCGAGGTGGCCCGCCTGTTCGCGCAGAACGAGATGAAGGCGCGCATCGAAGGACACGAACTGCCGCGCGCCGTGCTGCGGTTCCTCTCCACCGAGTGGATGAAGCTGCTCATCCTCGCGTACGCCAAGGGCGGTCGCGAGAGCCGGGCCTGGACGAGCCTGGTCGAAACCCTCGACATTCT
>CAZEDA010000326.1:0-4535 GCA_964510915.1 uncultured Rhodocyclaceae bacterium
CAGAACGACTCCGGCGTCGGCGTGAAGAACGGCGTCAACGCCTTCGGCATCAAGAACCTCGTCGGCAGCTTCGCGCCTCCGTTCGCCGTGCTGAACGACATGGCCTTCCTGCGGACGCTCCAGGCACGGGACCGCATCGCCGGCATCGCCGAAGCCGTGAAGGTCGCCCTGATCCGCGACGCCGAGTTCTTCGCATGGCTCGAAGCCAATGCCGAGAAGCTCCACGCGTGCGAGTCCACGGCCACGTCGATCATGATCCGGCGTTGTGCGGAACTTCACATGCGCCAGATCGCCCACGGCGGCGACCCGTTCGAGAGCGGTAGTGCTCGCCCTCTCGACTACGGCCACTGGTCGGCCCACAAGCTCGAAGCCCTTACCGCCCATGAACTGCGGCACGGTGAGGCGGTGGCCATCGGCCTTGCGCTGGACACGCGCTACTCCGTGCAGATCGGCATGCTCGAGCGCGGCGCGGATGACCGGGTGTTCCGCCTGCTGAAGACGATCGGCTTCTTCCTCTGGCACCCCGCCCTGGAAATGCGCACCGCCTCCGGCGAATGGAGCCTGCTCCGGGGGCTGGAGGAGTTCCGGGAGCATCTGGGCGGCGAACTCACGATCACGCTGCTGCGCGGCATCGGTCGCGGGGAGGAAGTCCATCACATGGACACGAACGAGATCCTCCAGGCGATGGCGTGGCTGCGGCGGCGGGAGACCGGGCAGTGAGACTGGACGGCGGCGTCCACCTGACCTACTGCAGCAACATCCATCCCGGGGAAACCTGGGAGGAGGTCCGGGAGAGTCTCGGCACGTGGCTGCCCAAGGTGCGGGAGAAGGCATCACCCGGCACGCCGTTCGGCGTGGGACTGCGGCTGTCGGCGCTCGCAGCCGATGCCCTGACCGCGCCGGAAGCCCTGTCGGAGTTTCGCGAGTTCCTGGCGGCGAACGATCTGTACGTGTTCACGCTCAACGGCTTTCCCTATGGCCGCTTCCATGGCGTCCCCGTGAAGGAAGCCGTCTACCGGCCGGACTGGCGCGACCCCGAACGTCTGCGCTATACCAACGTCCTTGCAGATCTGCTCGCGGCCTTGCTGCCGGAGGATCGCGCCGTGGAAGGCAGCGTTTCCACAGTACCGGTCGGCTACAAGACCGATATCGTCACCCCGGCCGACATCGCTTCCGCTACCGACCATCTCGTGCGTCACGTGGCCCATCTCGTCGATGTCGAGCGGCGCACCGGGCGCCGCATCACGCTGGCGCTGGAGCCGGAACCCTGCTGCTACCTCGAGACCATCGACGAATCGGTCTCGTTTTTCCGGCGTCACCTGTTCACCGCTGCGGCGGCCCGAAGGTTGTCGTCCCTGACAGGACTCGACCGCGCAGATGCCGCCTCGGCGCTCGCCCGCCATCTCGGCCTGTGTCTCGACCTGTGTCACGCGGCAGTCGAGTTCGAAGACCTCGACGCCGGTCTCGACAAGCTCGCCCAGGCGGGAGTCGGCATCTACAAGGTCCAGATCAGCGCCGGATTGCGCATCCGCGATTTCGCCGAGCCCGTGCTGCAGCGGCTGCGGGCCTACCAGGACACCGTCTACCTGCATCAGGTCGTGGAGAGCGGACACGACGGGCTGCGCCGCTTCGTGGATCTGCCTCAGGCGTTCGCGAGCCTGTCGGAACCCGCGCCCCGGGACGAGTGGCGCGTCCACTTCCACGTGCCGATCTTCCACGACGATCTCGGCAGCTTCCATTCCACACGGGACTTCATCGAGCGCGCGCTGACGTCGCACCGTCGCCACCCGCTCTCCCGCCACCTGGAGGTGGAGACCTATACGTGGAACGTGCTGCCCGAGGCGCTTCGCGGCATGCCCGTGGACACGGCGATTGCGCGCGAACTCGCCTGGGTCCGGACGGAACTCGCACGATGAAGCTCGCCGTCGCCCTGCGCCTCGCCAGGATCTCGCTGCTGCCTACCGTCTGGACCAATGTGCTCGCAGGCATTGCGCTTGGCGGTGGCACCTGGGCCGATCCGCGCCTGCCGTTGCTCGTCATCGCGCTGTCGCTCTTCTACACCGGCGGCATGTTCCTCAACGACGCCTTCGATCGCGAGTTCGATTCCCGCGCGCGGCCTGAACGCCCCATCCCCTCCGGCGAAGTCACGGCGCGAGCCGTATTCAGTTCGGGCTTCGGCATGATCGCGATCGGCTGGTGCGCTCTCGCGATCATCGGGCAGAAGCTGTCGGGCACACCCACCTGGGCGCCGGCCATCGGCGGGTTGTGTCTGGCCGGTGCCATCGTGCTCTACGACGCGTACCACAAGTCCAATCCGCTGAGCCCGCTGGTGATGGGCTCGTGCCGCATGCTGGTCTACATGACTGCCGCCCTCGCAATCGTCGGCTCGCTGGGCACCGAAGTCGTCGTCGGCGCCGTGGTGCTGCTGTGCTACCTGATCGGCCTCACCTACGCCGCCAAGAACGAGCACCTCAACCGCGTGGACCACGCCTGGCCGCTCGGCTTCCTCGCCGTTCCCCTCGTCTACGGCGCGGTACGCGCATTCGATCAGCCGCTCGTCCTCCTGCCGCTCGCGGCTCTCACGGTGTGGGTGTGGCTTGCCGTGCGGCGGCTGATGCGACGGGGCCCGGGTGACGTGCCGCGCGCGGTGGTGAGCCTTCTCGCCGGCATCTCGCTCCTCGACGCGATGATGCTGGCCGGCTGCGGTCAGGTCGTGCTGATGCTCCTCGCGGGAGGCGCCTTCCTGCTGACGCTTCGCCTGCAGCGCTGGGTCGCGGGAACATGATGCGATGAATACGCCCGTCACCATCGGCACCATGGACGGTCCCAGCACGCAGTGCCGCGACGACGGCGGCAAGTTCGCGCCGGTCATCGACATCAACCGCTGCGAGGCCAAGGCGGACTGCGTGCGAGTGTGTCCCTATCAGGTGTTCGAGATCCGTCCGATCGATGCGGCGACGCGCCAGCGCCTCAGCCTGCGCGGCCGGCTCAAGTCGTGGGCCCACGGCGGCAAGCAGGCCCACGTGGTGGATCCGGATCGCTGCCACGCGTGCGGACTGTGCGTTGCAGCATGCCCTGAGAAGGCGATCACTCTGCGGCGGCAGCCATGAAGGTTCTCCCCATGTTCCGCGGCGCATCGAAGCCTGCGAATCGGCTGCTCCGCACGGAAGTCCCTTCGCAGCAAGGGCTTCACAGTGATGCGTTCGGCATTCGTGTCGTGGCGAAGCGACGCTCACGCCCCACATCGGGAGTGCCGCCCGCTACCGCAGCGCGATCTTCCGTGGCATGCTGCACGAGCAGCGAACCAACGCGTTTCGACGCGTGCAGTCGCGCAATCCCTCGATAGAATCACGCGAACAACGAAGGGAGGAGAAAAGATGCAAAAGGCATTTCCCGCTTTCCTGGCGACCCTCGCGATGTGTGCGGGTCTCCAGAGTGCGCCGGTCATCAGCGCCGAGGAATCCGCAGAACTCCCCAAGGGCGACGCCGGGAAGGGCCGGACCCTTTATCTGCGGTACTGCCGCGGCTGCCACGGCGTCGACGGACAGGGCGACGGTCTGGTCTTCATGCCCCACGTCAACAACCTGACCCGCAAGGGCTACATCGATCTGCTGCCCGACGCGTACATCTACACGGCCATCGCCAAGGGCGGTCTTGCGATCGGCAAGAGCAGCTACATGCCCGCGTGGGAAGAAGCGCTGTCGCGCGAACAGATCCTCGACATCATCGCGCACGTGCGGACGCTTCCGCTCCACGAGAACCACTAGTCTTCCGTGAGGCTCCTCGCCGAGCCTCGCCCCAGGCCGCCGGGTTCGTGCGGCAGCACTCCGCCATCGCAAGGAGGTCAACCCAGACAAGGCACCCCGTCATTCCAGCCAGCACTCCGTGCTGCGTGAGGCTCGTGTACCAAGAGATCGTTTCCGGAATTCGTATTGCAATACCGATTCAAGGAGGAGAAAACGATGAGATTCTCGCAAATGTTGCTGGCATTGACGGCCGCCGTGCCGTTCTTCGCCGGCCCCGCACTGGCGGACATGGAGGCGCAGCAGGGAACAGGGCGCGCCGGAACCTGGCAGAAGCGCATTGCCGTCAAACCCGATCCGTCCAAGATCGTCGTCCCGCCCGGCTACAAGGTGAGCGTGTTCGCCGCGGGTCTCGATACGCCCTCGGCGGCGACGGTCGACGGGGACGGCAATGTCTGGGTCGCCATCTCCGGACCGCTGTTCATGCAGGGCACGGAACCCGCTCACATCAAGGTGTTCAACAAGAACGGCAAGCTGATCAAGGAAATCGGCAAGGGCACGTTCACCACCGTGATGAACGAGATCGGCTACTGCCCCGACAACAAGAAGATCTACATTCCCGAGTACGGCGAGAAGATCTGGGAGATGGACGGCGTCAACGGTGAGCTGAAGCTCATCATCAAGGACCTGTTCATCGGTGACCACCGCAATGGCGGCATCACCTGCAAGGACGGCTACCTGTACTTCGCCCTGGGTCTGCCGAGCAACGTGGGCTTCGCCGATCCCGACAAC
>CAZEDA010000327.1:0-4532 GCA_964510915.1 uncultured Rhodocyclaceae bacterium
GGCTTCTTCCGGCTGTTCTGGCGGATCCTCCTGCCCAACAGCGGGCCGATCATCGTGGTGACGATCATCTGGCAGTTCACCAACATCTGGAACGAGTTCCTGTTCGGCGCGTCGTTCAGCGACTACAAGTCGTTCCCGCTCACCGTTGCGCTCAACAACCTCGTCAACAGCTCCACGGGCGTCAAGGAATACAACGTGCACTTCGCAGGCGCGTTCATCGCGGCGATCCCCACTCTCGTGGTGTACGTCCTGTCCGGCAAGTACTTCGTGCGCGGCCTCATGGCCGGCTCGGTGAAAGGTTGACCCATGGCCACACTGGAACTCCGCAACGTCAGCAAGTCCTTCGGCGCCACCAAGGTGCTGCAGGAGATCTCGCTCACCCTCGCCGACGGTGAGTTCCTGGTGCTGGTCGGACCGTCCGGCTGCGGCAAGAGCACGCTGATGAACATCGTGGCCGGCCTCGAGGAACCCACCAACGGGTCTCTCGCGCTGGAGGGGAGGGACATCACCCGCCTCGCGCCGGCTCAGCGCAACATCGCCATGGTGTTCCAGTCCTACGCGCTGTATCCCAACATGACGGTTGCCGAGAACATCGCGTTCCCGCTGGAGATGCGCAAGGTTGCCAAGGCCGAACGTGACAAGCGCGTCGCGGAGGTCTCGGCACTCCTCCAGATCGAGCATCTGCTGGGCCGCAAACCCAAGCAGCTCTCGGGCGGACAGCGGCAGCGGGTGGCCATCGGTCGGGCGCTCGCGCGGGAGCCGCAGCTGTTCCTGTTCGACGAGCCGCTCTCCAACCTCGACGCGAAGCTGCGCGTCGACATGCGGGCGGAGATCAAGCGGCTGCATCAGCGCACCGGGGTGACGACCATCTACGTCACGCACGACCAGGTCGAAGCCATGACGCTCGGTTCGCGCATCGCCGTCCTGAAGGGCGGCGTCATTCAGCAGCTTGCGACGCCCCTCGACCTCTACACCGATCCCGCCAACCTGTTCGTGGCGGAGTTCATCGGCTCGCCGTCGATCAACCAGCTCGAGGCTACGGCGGTCGGTGCTGACCGCATCCGCCTCGCCAGTGGTACCGAACTGCCGCTGGGTCGCCCGCACGCGATCGAAGCGGGGCGCAAGCTCGTGCTGGGCGTGCGCCCCGAGCATCTGCGGGAGGATGCCGCCGGTACTCTCGCGGGCAAGGTGACGATCGTCGAGCCGACGGGCGCCGAAGCCTACGTGAAGGCCGACATCGGTGGCGCCGAAGTCTGTCTGCGCATTCCCGGTCTCGTGGCGATGAAGCCCGACGACCCCATCCGCATCGCCCATTCGCCCGGCTCGCTGCTGCTGTTTGATCCGGAATCCGGCATGCGGATCCGCTGAGAGGAGAACGCCCATGGAAGCCTGGATGAACGACGTCCCCGCCGCCATCGTCGCTGCGAAGGCCGCCCTGCGCGACCGCATGACCGATCGTCGTGACCGCATGGCGGCGCTGGATGCGTGGCTGGAGAAGGAGGTTGCCGCAGTGCGAGCCGAGCAGGCCGCGGGCGGCGCGGTCCCGGTGCTTGCCTTCGCGGATATCGCGGCGGGACGCGTGCGTGAGGAAGACCGTGCACGCATCCGTCGTCGGGGCTGCGCCATCGTGCGTGGGGTCATGCCGCGGGAGCAGGCTGACGGGTGGAACGCCGAGATCGGCCGCTACATCGACGACAACGACTACTACGAGCGCGCGAAGTCGAAAGTCGGCATGGATCAGTACTTCGCGCTGCTGGATTCCGCGAAGCCGCAGATCTTCGGCCTGTACTGGTCCCGGCCGCAGGTGCAGGCGCGACAGCACGAGTCGCTCGCGGCCACGCGCGCGTTCCTCAACCGGCTGTGGACATTCGACGGTCCCGACGGCCCGGTGTTCGATCCCGACCGTGAATGCACGTATGCCGATCGGGTACGCCGCCGCCAGCCGGGAGACAAGACCATCGGTCTCTCGCCGCATGCCGATGGGGGCTCCGTGGAGCGATGGTGCGATCCAAGCTTCCATGCCGTGTATCGCGAGCTGCTCTCCGGTGATCCGCTCGCCTACGACCCGTGGATCGCAGCCGGCCGTACGGAGACGAAGGAGATTCCTTCGCCCGCCGTCTGCAGCCTGTTCCGGACCTTCCAGGGCTGGACGGCGCTCACGCGGCAGGGTCCGGGCGACGGCACCCTGCGACTCGCGCCGATTGCCGGCGCGATGGGCTGGATGATTCTTCGCGCGTTGCAGGACGACGTCGGTGGCGACGACCTCTGCGGGGCGAAGCCCGGCCGGGCGCTGGCTGCGTTCCCGCAGTGGCACGCGAAGCTCCTGGAGGCCGTAGTCCCCATTCCGGTGGTGGAGCCCGGCGATACCGTCTGGTGGCACCCGGATGTCATCCATGCGGTGGAAGACGAACACCGCGGCAGTGGCTACAGCAACGTCATCTACATCGGCGCCGCACCTGACTGCGCGAAGAACCGCGCATTCCTCCCTCGGCAGGCGAAAGCCTTCCTCGAAGGCCGCAGCTGCCCCGACTTCGCGGCCGAGGACTACGAGGTCGATTTCGTAGGCCGCGCCGTCGAGTCGGACCTCACCCCGCTCGGTCGCCGTCAGATGGGCCTGGACTATTGAGCTTCAAGGGTTGGCGCGAAGCGGCTTGTCGCAGACTCGCCAGCGCCAGAGCACCAGCGCCACGAAGAACATCCAGAGCGTGAGGGACGCCGAGGACAGCCGCTCCAGCAAGCCGGCGGCCTGCAATGCCTCTCCCTTCCACTGCATGGCAAAAATGCAGGCGGCGCCGAGTACGCCGGACAGCACGGTGTAGCCGAATAGGTTGCGGGTCGCCCGATACCGCCGGAACAGGGCGGCGGCGACTCCCGAGGCCGTGATCATTGCGATGAAGCCGATGGCCGCGAACAGGTAGTGCAGGGCCTGCACGTTCGATCTGCCGGTCGGGATGCAGCCGGGTTCGCAGGGATGGAAACCGACCGCGATCCGCGCGCAGCCGTTCACGACGACCAGCAGGCCGAGCAGTATCGCGAGTCGTGAGGGGCGGAATGTGCGCATCAGGAAGACGCCGAATACGGCGTTCATCACCCCCGTGGCGAGAAATGCGAGAAGGAACATCCGGTCTGCTGTCGGGCTGCCGGTTTCCGCGAGTTCGCTGATGGTCATGCGGATCGGATCGAACCCGGGCAGCGCGGCCTCCGAGGTCAGGATGGTGGCCCACCAGAGCAGTGGCGACAGCAGCCCGCAGAGGTTGCCGAGTCGGCATGGCAGACGGCTGTCGAGTGTCATTTGTCTGCTCCGGCCGACCGCGTGAAGCAGGGCGTGAGCCCCACCTTCGTCGTGATGCGCATCGGTCGCGGGAGGAGTAGATTGCAGGTCACCAGTACGCGGCCCCGCCCAAGACGCGGAGCCCGACGTCGCCACAGGGAGGAGAGAGGATGAACAGAAGGCAATGGCTTGCCGCGCTCGCGGCATTGAGTGCGGTCCGGCCGGGTTTTGCGGCCGAACCGATCCGCATCGGTCTCGTGGACGAGACCACCGGTCCGCAGGCGGAGGCCGGCGTGCTCACCCTGCGGGGCGTGCAGCTCGCCATGGAGGAGATCAACGCGGCCGGCGGCATCCTCGGCCGACCCGTGCAGCTCGTCATCGAGGACAACCAGAGCACGAACCCCGGCACCGTCCTCGCCTACTCCAAGCTCGTCGAACAGAAGGTCGTCGCGGTCATCGGACCGCTTCGCAGCACGCAGGTGCAGGCGGCCTCGCCCACCATCGCGAAGGCCAAGCTTCCCGCGATCATCGGCGGGAGCGATCCGACCCTCACGCGCGTGAACAACCCGTGGATCTTCCGCGTGCGCCCCAGCGACATCTACTCGTCCCGGGCCATGGCGGAGTTCGGCGTGAAGACCCTCGGCAAGCGGAAGTGGGCCATCGTGCATTCGACGGACACGTTCGGTGCCAACGGCAAGACGGCCCTGGCGGAAGCCCTGAAGGTGCGCGGGATCGAGCCGGTGCTCGTGCAGGGCTACACCAGCAACCAGCAGGACTTCACGGCGGTGGTACTGAGCGTGAAGAAGTCGGGCGCCGACATCATCGGCAGCTACATGACCAACTCGCCCGATGTCGGCATCTTCGCGCGGCAGCTGCGCCAGCTCGGGGTGCAGGCGGAATGGATCGGTTCCACGTCCCTCGTCACCGAGACGGCGCTCAAGCTTGCCGGCGATGCCCTCTGGGGGACGCACACGGTCACGGACTTCTTCGTCGATGCGAATGCGGAGAGCAAGGCGTTCGCGGCGAAGTTCAAGGCGAAGCACGGGTTCAATCCTGACCTGTACTCCGCGTGGTCCTACGCGGCCCTGCATCTGCTGAAGAACGCCATCGAGAAGGCTGGCAGCATCGACTCGGCCGCCATCCGGACGGCGATCCTCAATACGAAGGGCCTCAAGGGCATCGAAGGCGAGTATCACTTCGACCAGAACGGCGACGGGCTTCACGGCTACTCCATCGTGCGCAACGACAAGGGAACCATCCG
>CAZEDA010000328.1:0-4514 GCA_964510915.1 uncultured Rhodocyclaceae bacterium
CGTACACGACCTCGGGTGCCATGCGGCACATGAACTCGATGGCGTCCTGGTCGCCGAGGTAGTCCGACCCCTTGATGGTGTCGTACATGTGCCACAGCCAGGAGTCCTCGCCCATGTTGCCCAGCGACGCGCCGATACCGCCCTGGGCGGCCACGGTGTGCGACCGGGTGGGAAACACCTTGGAAAGGACGCCGACCTTGAGACCGGCTTCGGCGAGCTGCAGCGCGGCACGCATGCCGGCACCGCCGGCGCCTACGACGACTGCATCGAACTTGCGGGTGGGTAGTGCCATCTAGTTGATGCTCCAGAGAATCTGAACCGACCACAACGCATAGGCCACGAGCAGCAGGATCACCCCGACCTGCAGCACGAGACGGGTGGACGTCGCATGGACGTAGTCCATGAGGATGTCACGCACGCCGATCCAGGCGTGCCAGAACACCGAGAGCAGGAAGATGAGCGAGGCGAGCCGCCACCACTGGGGCACGAACATGGCCTTCCAGGAGGCGTGATCGCTCGGCCCCTTCACCAGCAGCATGAGCAGGAGGACAACCGCATAGACGGCCATCACGACCGCGGTCACCCGCTGGACGAGCCAGTCCCGCAGCCCGTAGTGGGCCCCGACCGGAATGCGCTTCACCATAGCCAGACTCCGAAGACGACCGTGAGGAACAGACTCGCACCGACCACCGCCATGCTGGTCGCCCGCGCCGAGGGCAGATCGGTGCCGACGTGCATGTCCAGGACGAGATAGCGGATGCCCGCGCAGAAGTGATGCAGGAAGGCCCAGAGCAGGCCCAGCAGCAGCAGCTTGATCAGCGGATGGCCGGCGACCGACGCGGCGACCGCGAAGGCATCCTCGGACCGGAGGCTCTGGTGCAGCAGATAGAGCAGGAAGGGCAGCATCAGGAACAGCCCCGCGCCGCTCACGCGGTGGAGGATGGAAATGATGCCCGGCAGCGGCAGCCGGATCTGGAACAGGTTCAGGTGCTTGGGACGCTGGCGGGCTGGCGCGGAGCTCATCTTGTAGGGATTCTGAGTGGGCGGGAGGGGTTCAACTGGTGATGGCGGCGTAATAATGGTGCGCGCTGCAGTCACAGTAACTGCGGCGCAGCTCGACTGGACGCCGCCCGTAAGTATAGGCGACGCGTTCGGTCAGGAGGACCGGAGAGGCCGTGGGAAGACCCATGATCGCAGCCATATCGGCGTCCGCGGCCACGGCCTTGAGTTTTTCTTCGGCGGCCACGATACGCACGTGGAATACCGACTCGTACATGCTGTAGAGCATGCACCCGTGACTGTGCAGGGTTTCGCTGTCCAGGCCCGCGAACAGACCGGCAGGCACCCGGGCTTCCTCGAAGATCACCTTGCGACCGTTGATCGCGAGGACCCGCCGTATCCGCAGCACCGGCGACCCGGTGGGGATATCCAGCAGGCGGGCGCCGGCGGCATCGGCCTTGATGCGGCGGCAGTCGACCAGCTCGGCGCTGAGGCTCTCGATGGGGCCGCTGTCGGGGACGATGCGCAGGAATGCCGCCTGGGTACGCTCCGTGGCGTGCGTGGCGACGAAGGTGCCGCGGCCCTGATGCCGCACCAGGACGTTCTCCTGCGCGAGCTCGTTCACGGCCTTGCGGACGGTACCCTGGCTCACGTTGAAACGCCGGGCGAGTTCCAGTTCACTCGGAATGGACTCTCCGGGTTTCCAGCGGCCGTTTTCAAGTCCCTCTGTAATCAGCAGCTTGATCTGCCGATAAAGGGGCTGGAAGGCGGGGACGGGGACGTCTGGCTTCATGACAGCCCGAAGTGTAAGCATAGTTGCCCTGCCCGGTCCACCAGAAACCTGTATCAGTAGTCATATATAAGACTTGCGTTGACACACTGCAGCGACGATCCGTATCATCCTCACGTTCGACGAGACGGAAACGTCCAGCCAACGATTGCGGCGACGCATCAACGGCTCCCGTTGAGAGCGCCTTCGATCGGAAAAAGTTCGCCGCATTTTCCATCCGCCCTAGGAGTTCGCGCCCATGAAGACCCCCGTCCGAGTTGCCGTCACCGGTGCCGCAGGCCAGATCGGATACAGCCTCCTGTTTCGCATCGCCAGCGGTGAAATGCTCGGCAAGGATCAGCCTGTGATCCTGCAACTCCTCGAGATTCCGGACGAGAAGGCGCAGAAAGCCCTGAAGGGCGTCATGATGGAACTCGACGACTGCGCGTTCCCCCTGCTCGCCGGGATGAGCGCCCACGGCGACCCGATGACCGCCTTCAAGGACATCGACTTCGCCCTCCTCGTCGGCGCCCGCCCCCGCGGCCCCGGCATGGAGCGCAAGGACCTGCTGGCCGCCAACGCGCAGATCTTCACGGCCCAGGGCAAGGCGCTCAATGCCGTCGCCAGCCGCGGCGTCCGCGTCCTGGTGGTGGGCAACCCCGCCAACACCAATGCCTACATCGCCATGAAGAGCGCCCCGGATCTTCCGAAGGGCAACTTCACCGCGATGCTCCGCCTGGATCACAACCGCGCGCTGTCCCAGCTCGCCGCCAAGACCGGCAAGCCGGTGGACTCCATCGAGAAGATGATCGTCTGGGGCAACCACTCGCCCACGATGTATCCGGATTACCGCTTCGCCTCCATCGCCGGCCAGGCCGCACCGGCCGCCGTCGGTGACGAAGCCTGGTACCGCGACACCTTCATCCCGACGGTCGGCAAGCGTGGCGCCGCCATCATCGAAGCGCGCGGCCTGTCCTCCGCAGCCTCGGCGGCCAACGCGGCAATCGATCACATGCGTGACTGGGTGCTCGGCACCCAGGGCAAGTGGGTGACGATGGGTATTCCGTCGGATGGCTCCTACGGGATCCCGAAGGACGTCATGTACGGCTTCCCGGTCACCTGCGCCAACGGCCAGTACAAGATGGTCGAGGGCCTCGCGATCGACGAGTTCAGCCGCCAGAAGATGGATGCCACGCTCAAGGAACTCGAAGAAGAGCGTGCCGCCGTCGCCCACCTGCTCGGCTGATCGCGCCGCGCGCGTGCACGCGCACCCGTTGCCTCTGTCCGCATCCCCCGGCCCGCGCCACGCGGGCCGCGGCCGCCCCGTCTCCTGCTCGGGGCTCAGTCATTCCAAGTTGATCGCTGTCGCCGCCCGAGGCTCCGCCCCGGATTGCCGACCCGCCCCATGGGCGGCGCTTGTGCCGCCCCAGTCCCGGAGGATTGCCCCATGACCGAACGTCTCTCGCCCGGCGCGCGTTTCCGTCGCGCGCTCGCCGAAGAAAAGCCGCTGCAGATCGTCGGCACCATCAACGCCTACCACGCACGACTGGCGCAGCAGACCGGCTACAAGGCCGTGTATCTGTCCGGGGGCGGCGTCGCGGCCGGTTCCCTCGGCCTGCCCGACCTGGGCATCAGCAACCTGGACGACGTCCTCACCGACGTGCGCCGCATCACGGACGTGTGCGATCTGCCTCTGCTGGTGGATGTCGACACCGGTTTCGGCGCCAGCGCCTTCAACATCGCCCGCACGACCCGCTCGCTGGTGAAGTTCGGCGCCGCCGCGATGCACATCGAGGATCAGGTCGGTGCCAAGCGCTGCGGTCACCGCCCCGGCAAGGAACTCGTCACCACGCAGGAAATGGTCGACCGCGTGAAGGCCGCCGCCGATGCCCGGACGGACCCCGACTTCGTGATCATGGCCCGCACCGACGCGCTGGCCGTCGAAGGTCTGCAGGCCGCGATCGACCGGGCCTGCGCCTGCGTCGAAGCCGGTGCCGACGCGATCTTCCCCGAAGCGATGACCGAACTGCCCATGTACAAGCAGTTCGCCGATGCGGTGAAGGTACCGATCCTCGCCAACATCACGGAGTTCGGCTCGACGCCGCTCTTCACCGTGGACGAGCTGCGGTCGGTGAATGTGGGCATGGTTCTCTATCCGCTGTCGGCGTTCCGCGCCATGAACCAGGCGGCATTGAACGTCTACCGCCACATCCGCGCCGACGGCACCCAGAAGAACGTGGTCGACACCATGCAGACCCGCGCCGACCTCTACGAATTCCTTGGCTACCACAGCTTTGAACAAAAACTCGACGCGCTCTTCGCGAAACAGAAAGCCGGCTGAGCCGCCGGCCCCGATTGGAGATGACAGCATGACCGAAGCTCAAGCACCCGCCGGCCCCAAGCCGAAGAAATCGGTGGCGCTCTCCGGCGTTGCCGCCGGCAATACCGCGCTCTGCACCGTCGGCCGCACCGGCAACGACCTGCACTACCGCGGCTACGACATCCTCGATTTCGCCGACGAGGCCACCTTCGAGGAGATCGCCTTCCTCCTGGTGCATGGCCACCTGCCGAACATCCCGGAACTCACCGCGTACAAGAAGAAGCTCCAGGCCCTGCGCGGGCTGCCCGCCGGCCTGAAGGCCACGCTGGAGTGGATTCCCTCCTCCGCGCACCCGATGGACGTGATGCGTACCGCCTGCTCCGTGCTCGGCACGATGATCCCGGAGAAGGACGACCACAACACGCC
>CAZEDA010000329.1:0-4504 GCA_964510915.1 uncultured Rhodocyclaceae bacterium
AGGCCGATCTCCACCACCATCAGCGCGAGGATGCCGAACCAGATGGCCTTGTCCCCCGCGGCGAGGCCCCAGAAGTCGAGCCCCATGATCATCGGGAAGAAGATCGGCACGGTGAGCAGGATCATGGACAGGCTGTCCATGAAGCATCCCAGCACCACGTAGAGGACGATGACCGCCGTGAGAATGACCAGCGGCGGCCAGCCCGTCCCCTGGACCCACGTGGCCAGTTCGCCCGGCAGCTGCGACAGGGCGAGAAACGCGTTGAGGATGTCGGCCCCCAGCAGGATGAGGAAGATCATCCCCGTCGCGCGGGCGGTGCCGAGCAGACTGTCGCGCAGCCCGGCCCAGCGCAGTCCCTTGATCACGGCCAGGATCAGCGTGGCGCCGGTGCCGATGGCAGCGCCTTCCGTCGCGCTGAACACGCCGCCGTACATCCCGCCCAGCATGACGACGAAGATCACGACGATCGGCCAGACATCCCACAGCGCGCGGAGACGCTCGGCCCAGCTGCTGCGCGGGCCGGCCGGGCCGGCTTCGGGCCGTACGCGGACGACGACGGCAATCACGGCCATGTAACCCGCGGTCGCCAGGAGCCCGGGAACGAAGGCCGCCGTGAAAAGCTTCGCGATGTTCTGCTCGGTGAGGATGGCGTAGATCGCCAGCACGATGGAGGGCGGGATCAGGATGCCCAGAGTCCCGCCGGCCGCGAGTGCGCCGGCCGACAGAGCGGGATCGTAGTTGGCCTTGCGCAGTTCCGGCAGGGCGACCTGCCCCATCGTGGCCGCTGTCGCCAGGGAAGATCCGCAGATGGCACCGAACGCGGCGCACGCGCCCACCGCGGCCATGGCGATACCGCCGCGCAAGTGCCCGATGAAGGCTCGGGTAGCGCCGAACAGCGCCGCCGACAGTCCGCCGCGGGACGCGAGGTTGCCCATGAGCAGGAACATGGGCACCACGGAGAGATCGTAGTTCGAGTAGCGTCCGTAGGCCGCCGACTTGAGATGGTTGATGAGCGGGTCCCACCCCGCGAGCACCGTGTAGCCGCCCATGCCGGCGAGCAGCATCGCCACGGCGATGGGCACACGTACCGCGAGCATGACGAGCATCGCGGCGAGCGCGATGAGGCCGGTCTCGACGCCGCTCATTCGGCGCTCCGGTAGGCGAGCTCCGCCCAGGCGACGTAGAAGCCCGTGAGGGCCAGCACAGCGAACGACACCACCATCGGCGCGTACGCATACCAGATCGGCAGATCGAGAATCATCGACGTCTCGCCGGCCGATCGCACGGACTCCAGACCGAGGCTCAGACGCCAGGCCACGAGCGCGCTGCACAGCCCGAGCAGCACACTGCCGATGGCATCGAGCCAGGCGCGCACTCCCGCACTCGCCTTGAGGGTGAAGAAGTCGACGATCACGTGGCCCTTCTCGAGCTGGCACAGCGGCAGGAACGCCGCCACGCAGGCAGCACATCCCAGCTGCACCAGTTCGAAGTCGCCCTGCACGGGGGAATCCGCGAGCCAGCGTCCGCCCACGCTCCACACCGAGACTCCGATCATGGCAAGGAGCACGGCGCCGCCAAGCAGCGCGAGCAGCAGAGACAAACGGTAGAGGGCGCGACCGGCAGCGTCACGCTCCCAGAGACCGGCCTGGATGGTGGTGGCGGCATCCTGCATGGGGACTCGCTCGTGAGGAGAGTTTTTCGTGCGGCCGGAGCCGGTCAGGGCTTGGCGTACTTGGCGATGAGGGACTGTGCCTGCTGCAGAAGCGCCTTGCCGTCCGCCCCCCTGGCCGTGACGTCCTTCACCCAGCCGTCGATCACGGGCTGTGCAGCGCGCTTCCAGTTCTCGAGTTCCGCCGCGGGGATGGTGTTGATGGCATTGCGCGAGGCGAGCTGACGTCCCGGTGCATCCGCTTCCGTCAGGATGCGGCCGGTGTCTCCGGAGAGCCCGATGCCGCTGTTGTCGTCGATGACCTTGCGCAGATCGGGCGGGAGCCCGTCGTAACGCGCCTTGTTCATCGCGAGCAGCAGCACGGTCGTGTACACCGCGTGCTGCGCCGGATCAGTCTCGCTGTGGAACTTCACGAGCTCGTGCACCTTGATGGCTGGCACGACCTCATACGGCATCAGCGCACCGTCGATGGTGCCCTTGGAAAGCGACTCGGCCACCTGGGTCATCGGCATGCCGACCGGCGTGGCGCCGAACACGGCGAGCATCTTGTTCGTGAGGCGGGTGGGCGCGCGCAGCTTCAGGCCGCGGAAGTCGGCGAGCGTGCGGATCGGTCGCTTCACCACGTGGAAGGCGCCCGGGCCGTGCGGGTGCACCGCGAGGATCTTCACGTCCTTCACTTCGTCCTGCGCGTAGGTCTGGACGAAGTCCCACATGGCTCGGCCCGTGGCCTCGCCGGTGGTCATCATGAAGGGGAGTTCGAAGACCTCGATCTTCGGAAACCGGCCGGGCGTATAGCCGGAGACGGTCCAGACGATATCCGCCACGCCATCACGCGCCTGATCGAAGAGCTGCGCGGGGGTGCCGCCCATCTGCATCGCCGGATAAATCTGGCACTTGAGCCGCCCCTGCGAGGCCTTCTGGATGCGCTCGCACCAGGGCTGGATGAAGCGCACATGGGCGGGCGCGGTCGGGGGCAGGAAGTGGTGGAGCTTGAGAATCACCTCTTCCGCACGGGCGGAAACGGCAAAGAAGAGCATCGCGCAGAGCGCGAGGCCGGCACGGAACGGCATCGGGACTTCCTCCTCCGGGTCACTGCGGCGTGCGTCCCGTCCGAAGAATCGAAAGGCACCGCGCAACGTTTGTTCGGGATGCATCCAGCGGGAGTCGCCACGCAAGGCGGCGTGATCCCGCTCACAGAGCGCCGAAGTATAGAGGCAAAGGGAAGCCGTCTGCGCTGCCGGAGGCAGCGCAGACCCCGGAACCTGCCTCCCGGAGGCGTGCCCTACCGACGGGTCACGCGGTCGATGCTCGCGAAGCAGGTCGTCAGGAATTCGTCGCCATGGCGCTCGGGATCGTCGGGCGTGTCGAACACCTTCTCGGCGGCGCCGACGAGCAGGTGCTCGTCGTCGGTGTCCTGCACGAACCAGCGGAGGTCCGGCGGGAAGGCCTTGATGAGTTCGAGATCGCCCTGCATCCGCCCGATGAATTCCTCTCGGGACAGACCCTGGTCACGGGACAGTGCGGCATTGCGGATGAAGTCACGGCCTTCCTGACACTCCGTGACGCTGAGATCGTGTGCACCGGCATTGGGCAGGCAGGCCATGCCCGACACCAGAACGATCGCGGACAGAACAGACTTCATGGCGAACTCCTCCGTGGTGATCGAGTTCATTTTGTTTTACGTCCGATCGCCGCAGCCTCTTGAGGAAAAGTCCTCGGGCCGGGTCGTCGGGGTTCCCCGATCTCGCAGCGCAGCATGGGCAAACGCATCGGACCGGGCTTCCCTGAGAAGCATTGTGCTCTCGAATCGTCCGTTCGCGCCATCCTCGACAGGACATCGCCACGCCCTTGGCGGCCCCGGGCGTGAGCCTCTACCATCGCGGTCTTGCCCACTCGCGGGAGCCCCCCTTGTCGCTGGTCCAGTCACTGCGCAGCCGGATGTCGCTGCCCGTCGTCGCCGCCCCGATGTTCATCGTGTCGCAACCCGATCTCGTGATCGCGCAGTGCACGGGCGGCATCGTCGGATCCTTCCCCGCCCTGAATGCCCGTCCGCCGGAACTCCTCGATGCCTGGCTCACGCAGATCGAGACCGCCCTGGACAGCTACCAGGCACAGCATCCCGACCAGCCCGTCGCGCCTTTCGCCGTCAATCAGATCGTGCATGCGAGCAACGACCGCCTCGAGCGCGACATGGAAGTCTGTGTGCGTCACAAGGTGCCCATCATCATCACCAGCCTTCGCGCGCCCGATGCCGTGGTGAAGAGCGCGCACAGCTACGGCGGTGTCGTGTTCCATGATGTCATCAGCATCCGCCACGCTCAGAAGGCGCTGGAGGCCGGTGTGGACGGCCTCATCCTTGTGTGCGCCGGTGCGGGCGGTCACGCCGGGACGCTGAGCCCCTTCGCGCTCGTGCGCGAGGTGCGACGTTTCTTCGACGGGCCGATCCTGCTCTCCGGGTCCATCACCGACGGCGCAGGCATCCTCGCCGCACAGGCCATGGGCGCCGACTTCGCATACATGGGCACACGATTCATCGCCACGAAGGAAGCCGTGGCGGCCGACGCCTACAAGCAGATGATCGTGGACAGCGCCGCCGCGGACGTGGTCTACACGCCGCTGTTCACGGGCGTGCACGGCAACTACCTGGCGAAGAGCGTGGCGGCGGCTGGCCTAGATCCTCAGAACCTCCCGGCCGCCGACAAGACCACGATGAATTTCGGAAGCAGCCGTCCGGCAAAAGCGTGGAAGGACATCTGGGGCGCCGGCCAGGGAGTGGGCAACATCGACGCCGTGCTTTCCACCGCCGAGGTGATCGCCAGGCTCCGGAAGGAGTAT
>CAZEDA010000330.1:0-4499 GCA_964510915.1 uncultured Rhodocyclaceae bacterium
AGGTCATCGTCGTCGGCTCCAACGACCTCCAGTCGCTGTACGTCGCCAACAACGTGTGCTCCGCGGTGGAGTACTTCCGCAAGCTCGGCGGCAACGTCGGCGTCGCGGGCCTCGTGATCAACAAGGACGACGGCACGGGCGAAGCCAAGGCCTTCGCCGATGCGGCCGGCATCCCGGTGCTCGCCGCCATTCCGGCCAACGAGGACATCCGCCGCAAGAGCGCCAACTACGAGATCGTCGGTCAGCCCGGCGGTACGTGGGGCCCGCTCTTCGAAGGGCTCGCGCAGCAGGTGGCCGACGCGCCGCCCGTGCACCCGAAGCCGCTCACGCAGGACGACCTGCTGGGCCTGTTCAGCGGCGACGCGGTCGGGCGCGGCGTGGTGCTCGAACCTGCCACCGCTGCCGACATGCTCGGACGCGACTTCGTCGAGAAGAAGACGCTCGAAGTGGTCTACGACGCCGTCTGACGCGCAGAGGATCCCCCATGGCCAGCACCCCCGAAGACACCACGACAGCGACCCCGCCCACGGACGGGCAGGGCTGCCACGCAGGCAAGGACGAGATGCTTCGGGCTGCGAAGGCGGCCGGGAAGAGCGAGACGCTCGAGCAGTACGCCCAGGACTACCCGGCCGGTCCGCACGACCAGCCGCAGAGCATGTGTCCGGCATTCGGTTCCCTGCGGGTGGGACTGCGCATGCGGCGCACCGCGACCGTGCTGTCCGGTTCCGCCTGCTGCGTCTACGGTCTCACGTTCACGTCCCACTTCTACGGCGCGCGCCGGACCGTCGGCTACGTGCCGTTCAACTCCGAGACGCTCGTCACCGGCAAGCTGTTCGAGGACATCCGTGAAGCGGTCATTGCGCTGGCCGACCCGGCGCTCTACGACGCGATCGTCGTGACGAACCTCTGTGTGCCGACCGCATCGGGTGTGCCGCTGCAGCTCCTGCCGAAGCAGATCAACGGCGTGCGGATCATCGGCATCGACGTGCCGGGCTTCGGCGTGCCGACCCACGCGGAAGCCAAGGATGTCCTGGCCGGTGCGATGCTGCGCTACGCCCGGACCGAAGTGGAGCAGGGGCCGGTGCAGGCGCCGCGCGGCGGCCGCTCCGAGCGCCCGACCGTCACGCTCGTGGGTGAGATGTTCCCCGCCGATCCTGTCGGCATCGGCCGCATGCTCGAACCGCTCGGCCTCGCCGCCGGTCCGGTGGTGCCCACCCGCGAATGGCGGGAACTGTATGCGGCGCTCGACGGCGCCGTGGTCGCGGCGATCCACCCGTTCTACACCGCCGCCCTGCGCGAGTTCGACACCGCCGGGCGCCCCATCGTGGGCTCGGCGCCCGTCGGCTACGACGGCACCGCCGCATGGCTCGACGCGATCGGCCGCACCTGCAATGTTCCGCAGGCGAAGGTCGACGCCGCCAAGAATTCCATCCTTCCCGCGATCCGCGCCGCACTCGATGCCACGCCCATCCGCGGACGCATCACGATGTCCGGCTACGAAGGTTCCGAACTGCTGGTGGCGCGTCTGCTGGTGGAAAGTGGCGCGGATGTCCGCTACGTCGGCACCGCCTGTGCCCGGACGCCGTGGTCGGAATCCGACCGCGAATGGCTCGAAGCGAAGGGCGTCCGCGTGCAGTACCGCGCGAGCCTCGAGCAGGATCTCGCGGCCATGATCGAGCACCGTCCCGATCTCGCCATCGGCACCACACCCGTGGTCCAGAAGGCGAAGGCGCAGGCGATTCCGGCCCTGTACTTCACCAACCTCATCTCGGCGCGCCCGCTCATGGGCCCGGCCGGTGCGGGTTCGCTCGCGCAG
This sequence comes from uncultured Rhodocyclaceae bacterium, assembly GCA_964510915.1. Lineage (GTDB taxonomy): Bacteria > Pseudomonadota > Gammaproteobacteria > Burkholderiales. The sequence continues at coordinate 1,817 of CAZEDA010000330.1, forward strand.
GTGGTGAATGCGGCCATGGCCAGCAAGCACCGCTTCGACGACATGCGCAGCTTCTTCGAAGGCGTCGGCACCGGTCACACGACCGGCATCTGGGAGTCGCTGCCCAAGCCCCGCGAAGACTTCAAGGAACGCTATCGCAAGCAGGTCGCCAAGCAGGCCGCGATGCGCAAGACAGAGGAGCCCATCTGATGCTCGTACTCGATCACGACAGGGCAGGGGGCTACTGGGGCGCGGTGTACGTCTTCACCGCGGTGAAGGGGCTGCAGGTGATCATCGACGGCCCGGTGGGCTGCGAGAACCTGCCGGTGACTTCCGTCCTGCACTACACCGACGCGCTGCCGCCGCACGAGCTGCCGATCGTCGTCACGGGCCTCGGCGAGGAAGAACTGGGGCAGACCGGGACCGAACAGGCGATGAAGCGCGCCCGCGAAGTGCTGGACCCGTCACTGCCTGCGGTGGTGGTGACCGGTTCCATCGCCGAGATGATCGGCGGCGGCGTGACGCCGGAAGGCTCGAACATCCAGCGGTTCCTGCCGCGCACGATCGACGAGGATCAGTGGCAGAGCGCCAACCGCGCCATGGCCTGGCTCTGGACCGAATACGGTTCCAAGCGCGTGCCCGCGGTGAAGCCGCCGGCCGCCGGCGCGAAGCCGAAGGTCAACATCATCGGGCCCTGCTACGGCACGTTCAACATGCCCTCGGACCTCGCGGAGATCCGCCGTCTCATCGAGGGCATCGGTGCCGAGGTGAACCTCGCGTTCCCCCTCGGCAGTCATCTCGCCGACGTGCCGAAGCTCGCCGATGCGCAGGTCAACGTCTGCATGTACCGCGAGTTCGGCCGGCTGCTGTGCGAGACCCTCGAACGCCCGTACCTCCAGGCGCCCATCGGCCTCGACAGCACGACGAAGTTCCTGCGCACGCTGGGCGAGATGCTGGGCCTCGACCCCGAGCCCTTCATCGAGCGCGAGAAGCACACGACACTGAAGCCGCTGTGGGATCTGTGGCGGTCGGTCACCCAGGACTTCTTCGGCACCGCTTCCTTCGGCATCGTCGCCAACGAGACCTACTCGCGCGGCGTGCGGCACTTCCTCGAAACCGAGATGGGACTGCCCTGCAACTTCGCGGTGGCGCGCACGGCCGGGAACAAGACGGACAACGCCGCCGTGCGGGAAGCCATCCGCACGAAGCCGCCGCTGGTGCTCTTCGGCAGCTACAACGAACGCATGTATCTCGCCGAGGCGGGCGGACGCGCGATGTACATCCCGGCGTCCTTCCCCGGCGCGATCATCCGCCGCCACACGGGCACGCCTTTCATGGGCTACTCGGGCTGCGTGTATCTCGTGCAGGAGGTGTGCAACGCGCTGTTCGACGCGCTGTTCCACATCCTGCCCATGGGCGCGGACCTCGACCGTGTCGAGGCGACACCGTCGCGCCTCGCGACCACCGAATCGACGCCGTGGGACGACGATGCCCACCGGCTGCTCGAACAGTTGCTGGAAGACGAACCCCTTCTCGTGCGCATCTCGGCCGCCAAGCGGCTGCGCGATGTCGCGGAGCGGTCGGCTGCCGCGGCGGGCGAGACCCGCGTGTCCGTGGAACGGCTCACCCGTTCCCGGGCGGCACTGAAGCTAGGAGAGCTCGCGTGAGCGGTGCTCAGGAAGTCCGTTCGTTCCGGTGCGAGCCGGGGCGGAACGTACGTCGTCGGTCACACGGCGATCCCGGCCGCGCGGGATGGGCGCGGTAACGGCCGCAAGGCCTAACAGGAGGTATGTCTATGGCTGATGAGAAGAAAGGATCCCTGTCGGGATTGACGGACAACGAAGCGAAGGAGTTTCACGCGATTTTCATGACGAGCTTCGTCGTGTTTCTCGTGATCGCGATCGTTGCCCACATCCTCGCGTGGCAGTGGCGGCCCTGGTTGCCGGGCGCCAACGGCTACGTTTCGATGGTCGATGGTGTGAAGGCGGCAGTCAGCTCCTTCCTGCCCTACGTCTACATGGCATAGGAGGAATAAAGCATGTGGCGAATGTGGACTCTGTTCGATCCGCGCAGGACTCTGGTTGCCCTCTTCACGTTTCTGTTCGCGTTGGCACTTCTGATTCACTTCATTCTGCTCAGCACCGACCGGTTCAACTGGATCGAGGGGCCGAGGTCAGCACGAGGTGGTGTGAAGGCCGCACAACTGGCTCCGCTGCCGCCCGCAGTGGCCCAGGCGGACATTCAGGCAACGCCGCCGTCGAAATAGATTCTGTCGACGACGGTGGGGGACGGGGCCGGCGGGTGACCCCGGTTCCGCCCCTCGCCTGACGCAGCACCACGCACAAGCTTTCGTCCGGCCGGGCTGGCGGCGGGACACAGGAGGACCAGGTCATGGCCATGTTGAGCTTCGAGAAGAAGTACCGCGTCCGCGGGGGGACCCTGCTGGGGGGGGATCTGTTCGATTTCTGGATGGGGCCGTTCTATGTCGGCTTCTTCGGGATCACGACGATCTTCTTCTCGTTTCTGGGTACCGCGCTGATCTTCTACGGGGCCGCGATCGGACCCACCTGGAACGTCTGGCAGATCAGCATCGCGCCGCCGGACCTGAGCTACGGCCTCGGACTCGCCCCGTTGAAGGAGGGCGGCCTCTGGCAGATCATCACGGTCTGCGCGATCGGCGCCTTCGTGTCCTGGGCGCTGCGCG
>CAZEDA010000331.1:0-4470 GCA_964510915.1 uncultured Rhodocyclaceae bacterium
GCCTACAAGGACATCGACGCCGTCATGGAAGCCCAGCGCGACCTGGTGGAGGTCGTGCACACGCTGAAGCAGGTGGTGTGTGTAAAGGGTTGACGACCTGGCGAAGGTCCGCGCGATCACGCAGATCGTGCGGACCTTTTCTCTTTACGGCAGCAGGCTCCCCGGAGTCGGCGCGCTCGCGCCTCGTCCGGGCTACGGAATCTCCGGTCAGCGATTCTCCAGCCGTCCGTAGTCGAGCAGTCCGGCTTCCATCGGTGCCACGCGACGATAGGCGTCTTGCAGCGCATCGCTCGCCGCCCAGAACGCCGGGTCGGTACGTCGGATGACGTATCGGTCGGCCAGATCCCGGTAGTCGGCTTCGGACGAAAGGGCGGCTACGCGCCGGGCAAGATCCGGTAGCTCGTCTGGTGTCACGCGAAAGATGGCATTGGGGTAAGCACCGATGAATCCGGGAGCCACCGTCAGCGCATTCTCGGCCGGCGCCAGCATTGCCTTCTCGCGGAAGAGAGTCGCGACATTGAGATGGGCAGTGTCACGAAGCACGCTGTAGTAGCGCGAAGGACGGTCCGACGCATCGACCCGAAGGACTACCGCTTCGGGCCACCACGCCAGCGCCGGACCGCGGACGGCGGCCAGTTGCTGCAAGCCGCTGCGCAGAGCGTCGTCGGGCTCGCGCGCCAGATCGAATCGATGCTCCAGCACAGGCGCGAGCCGGCCCCGAAGCCACTCGTACAGTTGCCGCTGATGCTGCAGCGGATCGGTACCGGTGTACGGAATGCCCGTTTCGCCGTCGAAGCGGAACTTGCTTCCGGAAACGCGCGCCTTCACGTCCTCTCCAACGCCGCGATACCAGTAGTCCCGCAGGGGAAGCCGCGACGCCTTGGGCAGCAGCATGAGGAAGTTCGCTTCGCCCTCCATGCGCAGGTAGTCCATGAACAGCCGCGTCTCCAGCTGGTGCGCCGTATTCCCCCACACATCGAAACCCGTCACGAGCAGGTAGTAGATGCGCTCCAGCAGCGGGTAGCCGATGAGCCACGCCGTCTTGGGCGGGTCGCCCACGAGTCCCGTCACGACGCTCGCGCTGTCGAAGTGCCGGAACACGGTGAGCGCCGCATTGCTGTTGTGACGGTCGCCGCGCCACACGAACGACAGGTCGATCGAGCGTTCGCCACCGAAGCGCCTGTTCATGTCCTCGCTCTTCGCGGCCAGGAAACGATCTTCGGAAGCCGCGAGCGCGCGCCACGCCAGAAGTCGGGCGTTGCTGCCTTCGGCAGCGGGCAGCCGGACCGCCTCGGCTTCCCGCGCCAGCGCCTGTGCGCTCGCCTCGTTGGCGCCCAGTTCGGGGTCCACGAAGAACACCCAGAAGCGGTCGTTGATCACGTCCAGTGCGGTCTGCCCGCGGCACACCGGGCCCTTGATGAAGTTCATGACGAAGAACTGCGCCTCGTCCAGCAGGAAGCGATAGCGGCTGTCCATCGGGATGGCCGCGAAGGTCTTGAACGGATTCGATGCGAGCTCCGGAGCGTAACCGGGCAGCGAGTCGACCGTGAAGGGCGCCTCCACGAACCAGCGGCGCCAGCGCTCCATGCGCTGCGCCGACAGCGTGAAAGGCATGTGAGTCTTCGCCACCAGCGTTTCGAGATCGCGCACCAGGCGGTAGAAGGGGACAGGCACACCGGGATCATCGAACGGCCGGCGTGTGGCCACTTCGTCTGGTGGCTGCCCCGGTGGGGTGCGGGATCGCACGAGGCGGAAGACGTGCTGTTCGCGATCCCCCTCGAACTTCAGGTGCGCGAGAAACAGGTGCTCGAAAAGGTAGCGGCTCATCAGCCGTTCCTTGTTCGTGCCGCCGTTGAGGAAGCGCTCCCAGGCGGCCACCTGTGCTGCGACGTCCGCAGGCAACGGCGCCGGTGGGTCATCGGGTGCACCGGCCTGCAGCCAGCGCGCGATCACATCCGTCTCCTGCGAGGAGAGCGCCGGCAGGCCGTAGGGCATTCCGGCCTGAGGCTGCGCTTTCTCGAAAGCGTCGTAGCCGGCTAGCGAAGAGCAGACATTGGCGCGGTTCAGGGAGAAGTCGAAGGACTCGGGCAGCACACCGCCGACCTGCATCGGATGCGCCTGCTTGTGCAGAAGGCTGCGGTACAGAACGCTCGCGGCGAGGTCGTTCGCGGGTGATGCCGTGCGCTCGTTGAGCACTGCCGTAAAGCCGCGTTCACGCCACTGCGAAGGCTTCCGCGCGTCGATGCCGAGCCGGGTCGTGGGGGCATCATTCAGGCGCAGATCACCGTATACCGGAACGCCAGTCGCCCCTCTGGCGATGCCATCCCAGCTGCCCAGCTTCAGCTGGCAGGGTGCGTCGTAGCAGCCGTGACAGACCACGCAGCGGCTGTCGAGGATGGGCTTCACATCGTGCCGGTAGGACACCCCACCGCGCGAAGCCACCGGCACACGATCGAATCGCGTGGGGTCGGCCGGACCGAAGCGGGCGTCCAGGGAGGACTGGGTCAGTCCGGCACAGCCGGCAAACAGGGTGAGAATCAGAACCAGGGGTTGTAGGCGCATGGCGTGATCCGGAACGCGATGAACATCTTCAAGGGTAAGTCAGGCCGCTGCAAACAGATGGGGCGGTGGCGATTCAGTCGTCATGATGACAGCGCAGAACAGGAACGTGGAGAGCATCCACAGCGTCTGGCGCGTGGTCCGACAGTAACCCGACAACCGCGCCCGCACCTCATTCGTCGCGCGGCGGGATCACTCCCGATGCTGCATACTCCGGCAACACCGATCAACGCGGAGCGGCGCGATGGAAGTTCATGGATGTCGGGCATCGCCAGGATGCAGATGACTTTTCCTGCAGAGACTTCAACCAGGAATTCGCGAAGTCTGCCATGTGTCCTGCGACCGCTCGTCGCACGCTCCAACCGATTCGGCTCCCGCCATGAGTTCGGCCGTACTGTTGCGCTTCTGTGAAGCAATCACGCCGGCTCCACACGAGGCAAAGTCTCCTGCTGGACAGCGGACGCTGCAACAGCGCTCCATGACCGCACCTCCACCTTCATCGTCACCTGACCGGGCCCAACAACATGAACCCATCCGTTCCCCGCACCGCTTTGCAGCTTCGCTCGCTGATTCGCAGCAGCGGCGAGCTCGAAATCTCGCTGGCCGAAGTCGATGTTCCTGAACCGAAGGACGACGAGGTTCTGATACGCATCGAAGCTACGCCGATCAACCCTTCGGACCTGGGGCTGCTCTTCGGCGCTGCCGACATGAGCAATGCGAAGGCATCGGGCAGCGCCGAGCGTCCGATCCTTACGGCACCCGTGCCCGAGAATGCGATGAAGGCCATGGCCGGAAGACTGGACAAGTCGATGCCGGTCGGAAACGAAGGGGCGGGTGTCGTCGTCAAGGCTGGGAGCGCCGCTGCAGCTCAGGCTCTGCTCGGCAAGACGGTGGCGGTGATCGGCGGCGCCATGTTTGCGCAGTACCGCTGCATGAAAGCCGAGCAATGCTTGCGGCTGCCGGACGATGCCACGCCGGCGGACGGCGCAAGCTGCTTCGTCAATCCGCTCACCGCGCTGGGGATGGTGGAGACGATGCGGCGCGAAGGTCACACCGCCTTGGTACACACTGCCGCGGCGTCGAACCTCGGGCAGATGCTCAACCGCATCTGCCTTCAGGACGGGATCGCCCTGGTCAACATCGTGCGCAAGAAGGAGCAGGTCGAGCTTCTGAAAGCACAAGGCGCGAAGTTCGTGTGCGATTCGACCTCCCCCGACTTCATGGCCGAACTGACGGAAGCCCTTGCTGCCACCGGCGCCACGATCGCCTTCGATGCCATTGGCGGCGGCAAGCTGGCCGGACAGATCCTGACGTGCATGGAGGCGGCTCTCGCCCGCAATGCCAAGGAGTACAGCCGTTATGGCACCTCGACACACAAGCAGGTCTACCTGTACGGCATGCTCGATACGGCACCCACCACGATCGTGCGCAACTTCGGGTTTTCGTGGTCGATGGGTGGCTGGTTGCTGTTCCTGTTCCTCGACAAGATCGGCCCGGCCGCGGCGCAGAAACTCCGCGAACGCGTGGCTGCGGAGCTGAAGACCACTTTTGCCAGCAGCTACTCCCACGAAGTGTCTTTGGCAGGCGCGCTGCAGTTGGAAGCAATCGCCGTCTATGGCAAGCGGGCAACCGGGGCGAAGTACCTGATCAATCCGAACAAGGGGAACTAAGGATGAGATCGCGGCGTGGCCGGCTGCACCCCTGCACGCGGCGCTTCGGAGCAATAGCGGGAGTATGTCGATGAGCAAATTCGCAGTGGTGGCGACTTACGAAATCGCGCCGGAGCAGATCGGCATCTTCTTGCCGATGCTGAAGGCCCACCGGGACCGATGCCTGAGGGACGAGCCGGGCACGCTTCGTTTCGACATTCTCCGGCCCGACCGCAATCTCATGCTGTACGAGGTCTACGAG
>CAZEDA010000332.1:0-4457 GCA_964510915.1 uncultured Rhodocyclaceae bacterium
CCGACCGCGATGATCTTCGTGCCCTGCGAAGGCGGCATCTCCCACAACGAGATCGAGAACGCGCGGCCGGAAGACCTCGAGGCGGGCTGCAACGTGCTGCTGCACGCGATGCTGGCCCGGGCCGGTGCCGACTGAACGAACGTCCGACCAAACGGTGCGGCTGCACGATGCCGTCGGACCTTCCCTGAACTGAACGACTGCTGCCCCAGGAGATCGACATGCCCGGCTTCGTTTCGGCCGACCATTCCGTGTCCCCCCCGAGGATCCAGATTCCCGATGACTACAACGTCGCCTGGGATCTGATCGAACGCAATCTGCGCGCGGGTCGCGGCGACAAGACTGCCTTCGTCGACGATGCCGGCCGCTATACCTACGCCGATCTCGCCGAGCGAGTCGACCGTTTTGCGTCGGGTCTCGTTGCCGGCGGCCTGCGGATGGAAGACCGGGTGATGCTGTGCCTGCTCGACACCATCGATTTTCCGACGGCATTCCTGGGCTGCATCAAGGCGGGCATCGTGCCGATCGCCGTCAACACGCTGCTCACGACGCAGGACTACCAGTACATGCTGCGCGACAGCCGGGCGCGGACGCTGATCGTCTCGTCCGCCCTGCTGCCGCAGTTCGAGCCGATCCTCGACGGGATGCCCTTTCTGGAGCGGGTGATCGTCTCGGGCTCGGCTGGTCCCGGCGAGCGCACCGCGTTCGCCGACGTGCTCGCGCGCGGTCACACGGGTTTCGACCCCGCGCCGACGCGTGCAGACGACATGTGCTGCTGGATGTACTCCTCCGGATCGACCGGAATGCCCAAGGGCACGGTGCACGTGCACGCGAGCCTCATGCAGACGGTGGAGCTGTACGCCAGGCCCATCCTCGGCATTCGCGAGGACGATGTGGTGTTCTCTGCGGCCAAGCTGTTCTTCGCCTACGGGCTCGGCAACTCACTGCTGTTCCCGCTGGCCGTCGGCGCCACTGCCGTGCTCATGGCGGAACGCCCGACGCCCGCGTCGGTGTTCCGACGGCTCCTCGAGCATCGGCCGACGATCTTCTACGCCGTGCCGACGCTGTACGCCGCGATGCTGGCCAGTCCCGACCTGCCGTCGCGGGACGCTCTGCGATTGCGGGTGGCCACCTCCGCGGGCGAGTCCCTGCCGGAGGATCTCGGTCGCCGGGTCTCCGCGCATTTCGGCATCGACGTCCTGGACGGCATCGGTTCCACGGAGATGCTGCACATCTTCCTGTCGAACCGGCCCGGCGATGTCCGCTACGGCACCACCGGCAAGCCGGTGCCGGGCTACGAGTTGCGACTCGTCGACGAGGCCGGTGTTCCGGTGCCGGACGGCGAGCAGGGCGAACTGCAGATTCACGGTCCCACGAGCGCCATGTGCTACTGGAACAACCGGGCGCGCAGCCGCTCCACCTTCCTGGGTGAATGGACGCGCAGCGGCGACAAGTACCTGCGTGATCCCGACGGCTACTACGTCTACTGCGGCCGAAGCGACGACATGCTCAAGGTGAGCGGCATCTACGTGTCCCCGGTTGAGGTGGAGGCGGCACTCATCACGCACGAGGCCGTGCTGGAGGCTGCGGTGATCGGCGCATCCGATGCCGACGCCCTGGTGAAGCCGAAGGCGTTCGTGGTGCTGAAGTCCGGGCAGGTCGCCTCGGACGCCCTCGTGGAAGCTCTCAAGGCGCATGTGAAGTCCCGCCTGGCGCCGTACAAGTACCCACGGTGGATCGAGTTCGTGCCGGAACTGCCCAAGACCGCCACGGGCAAGATCCAGCGCTTCAAGCTTCGCGCGCGCGAAGCTCGCTGAGATCGCGCCATGCCGTTCGTGGAGGTGGGCGGGCGCCGAATCGAGTACGAATGGTCCGGCGAGGAGGGTCGGAATCCTCCGATCGTGATGCTGCACGAAGGGCTGGGTTCCCTGGCGATGTGGAAGGACTTCCCCGCTCGCCTCGCGGCGGAGACGGGTCATCGGGTTCTCGCGTTTTCCCGCTACGGCTATGGCAAGTCCACGCCGCTCGCACGACCGCGCGAACCGTCCTTCATGCACGAGGAAGCCCTGCAAGCCCTGCCGGCATTGCTCGCCGCATTGGACATCGAGCGGCCGATTCTCTTCGGACACAGTGACGGTGGCTCGATCGCGCTCATCCACGCGGGCGACTCGCGGTTCCCCGTGACCGGTGTGATCGCGATGGCGCCCCATCTGTTCGTCGAGGAGTTCTCGCTCGCATCCATCCGCCGGGCGAAGGGGATCTACGAGACCACCGATCTGCGCGAGCGCCTGGGCCGTTATCACGACGATCCGGATTCCGCGTTTCGCGGCTGGAACGACGTGTGGCTGGATGAGCGATTCCAGGCCTGGAACATCGATGCCGACGTCGCACGCATCGCCTGCCCGATCCTCGCGATCCAGGGGCGGGACGACGAGTACGGGACGATGGAACAGGTCGACCGGATCGGCCGGCTCTGCCCCCAGGCGCAGGTCGTGGCGCTCGATGCCTGCGGCCACTCCCCGCACCGCGATCAGCCGTACGAAGTCCTGCGGCTCAGCGCGGCGTTCGTCCGGGCTCTCTGACCTTTTGCGGCATCAGGTCGCGGCGTAGTGCTCCATCGGCGGGCACGAACACACCACGTGCCGATCGCCGTAGACGTTGTCCACGCGCCCCACTGGCGGCCAGTACTTGTCTGCGCGCAAACCCGGCAGGGGAAACGCCGCCTGCTCGCGGGTGTACGGGTGATGCCATGTTTCCGCCAGACACATGGCCGCCGTGTGCGGCGCGTTCCTGAGCGGATTGTCCTCGCGGCTCCACACGCCCAGTTCCACCGCGCGGATCTCCTCGCGGATTGCGATCATGGCCTCGACGAACCGGTCGAGTTCCGCCAGGGACTCGCTCTCCGTGGGTTCCACCATCAGCGTGCCGGGCACCGGAAAGCTCATCGTCGGCGCGTGGAAGCCGTAGTCCACGAGCCGCTTGGCGACGTCCTCGTTGCCGATGCCGGTGGACGCTTCCAGAGGCCGCAGATCCAGGATGCATTCGTGGGCGACGAGACCGTCGCGCCCGCTGTAGAGCACGGGATAGTGCGGCGCGAGCCGGCGGGCGATGTAGTTGGCGTTGAGGATCGCGACCTTCGTGGCGCGTTCGAGACCGGCGGCACCCATCAGCGCGATGTAGGCCCACGGGATCGGCAGGATGCCCGCGGATCCGGCAGCCGCAGCGCTCACGGGCCCGACGGCGCTGTCCACGCGCAGCGGATGTCCGGGCAGGAAGGGCGCGAGATGCGCGCGGACCGCGAGCGGCCCCACCCCCGGTCCGCCGCCGCCGTGCGGAATGCAGAAGGTCTTGTGCAGGTTGAGATGGGACACGTCCGCGCCGAAGCGGCCGGGCCGCGCGATGCCGACCAGCGCATTGAGATTCGCGCCGTCGAGATAGACCTGTCCGCCGCAGTCGTGAACGATGCGGCAGATCTCCGCGATGGCGTCTTCGAACACGCCGTGGGTCGATGGATACGTGACCATCAGCGCGGCGAGGCGGTCGCGATGCGCCGCGGCCTTCGCTCGGAGGTCTGCGACATCGACGTTGCCGTGCGAATCGCAGGCCACCACCAGCACTTCCATGCCGGCCATGTGCGCCGAAGCGGGATTGGTCCCGTGGGCGGAGGAGGGAATGAGGCAGAGGTCACGATGGGCTTCGCCGCGGCTGCGATGAAACGCGCGGATCGCGAGAAGCCCGGCGAACTCGCCTTGTGCCCCGGAGTTGGGCTGCAGGCTCACCGCGTCGTAGCCGGTGATCTCGCACAGCCAGCGCTCCAGCGAGTCGAACAGCGCGCGATAGCCGCGAGTCTGTTCGTCCGGTGCCATCGGGTGGAGATTGGCGAAGCCGGGCAGGCCGATGGGCATCATCTCCGTGGCGGCGTTGAGCTTCATCGTGCACGAGCCCAGCGGGATCATGGTGCGGTCGAGCGCGAGATCCCGGTCGGCGAGCCGGCGGAGGTAACGCAGCATCTGCGTCTCGGAGCGGATCGCGGTGAACACCGGATGACGAAGGCACGGTCCCGTCCGGAGCAACTCGCGGGGTACATCTGCCAGTGGTTCGTGTGCGGGGGCGCCGCCGACCACGCGGGAAACGGCGCAGGCCTCGACGATGGCCAGCAGATCCGACACGTCGGATTCGTCGTGCGTCTCGTCGAAGGTGACTGCGACGGCGGCCACGGGCGCGAGATCACGCAGGTTGCAGTCCCGCGCGCGGGCGCCATGCAGGATGCGCTGGGCGTCGGGCGTGATCAGCGTGACAGTATCGAAGAACTGCGTGGTGGCCAGGCGCAGGCCCATCGCCTGGGTGCCGGCCGCAAAGGCGCGCGCGAGGGAATGGATCCGCAGCGCGATGCGGCGCAGGCCCTCCGGCCCGTGCCACATCGCGTAGAGGGAAGCCATCACCGCCAGCAGCACCTGCGC
>CAZEDA010000333.1:0-4438 GCA_964510915.1 uncultured Rhodocyclaceae bacterium
GGCACTTCGACGTGCAGCTGATCGGGGGCATGGTACTGCACCAGGGCAAGATCGCGGAGATGCGCACGGGCGAAGGCAAGACGCTCGTGGCGACGCTGCCGTCCTACCTCAATGCGCTTGCGGGCAAGGGTGTCCACGTGGTCACGGTGAACGATTACCTGGCCAGCCGTGACGCCGCCTGGATGGGCAAGGTGCACCAGTTTCTCGGGCTCACCGTGGGCGTCAACCTCGCCTACCGCGAACTGGGCCAGGAAGGCGGCCAGGAAGCCAAGCGCGCCGCGTACGCCGCAGACATCACCTACGGCACCAACAACGAATTCGGTTTCGACTACCTCCGCGACAACATGGTGTACCACACGGCCGAGCGCGTGCAGCGCCCGCTCGCCTACGCCATCGTCGACGAGGTGGACTCCATCCTGATCGACGAGGCGCGCACGCCGCTCATCATCTCGGGTCAGGCGGACGACAACAACGAGCTGTATCTCAAGGTGAACGCGCTGGTGCCCTTCCTCGACCGCCAGAAGGAGGAGGACGGGCCCGGTGACTACAGCGTCGACGAGAAGGCGCACCAGGTCCTGCTCACCGAGGCCGGACACGAGAAGGCCGAAGGGCTGCTCACGAACGCCGGGCTGCTGTCCGAGGGCGGCAGCCTGTACGACGCCGTGAACATCCAGCTGATGCACCACGTGTACGCCGCGCTGCGTGCCCACGCGCTGTACCAGCGGGACACCCATTACGTGGTGCAGAACGGCGAAGTCATCATCGTCGACGAGTTCACCGGCCGCCTGATGCAGGGCCGCCGCTGGTCCGACGGCCTGCACCAGGCCGTGGAAGCCAAGGAAGGCGTCGCGATCCAGAAGGAAAACCAGACCCTCGCGTCCATCACCTTCCAGAACTACTTCCGGATGTACAAGAAGCTGGCCGGCATGACCGGCACGGCCGACACGGAAGCCTTCGAGTTCCAGCACATCTACGGCCTGGAGACGGTGATCATCCCGACCCACCGGCCCATGGTGCGTCAGGACCGGATGGATCAGGTGTACCAGACCGAGCGCGAGAAATTCGCGGCGGTCATCAAGGAAATCCGCGAGTGCAATGCCAAGGGCCAGCCGGTGCTGGTCGGCACGACCTCGATCGAGAACTCCGAGAAGCTCTCCAGCGCCCTGCAGGCGGACAAGCTGCCCCACCAGGTGCTGAACGCCAAGCAGCACGCCCGGGAAGCCGAGATCGTCGCGCAGGCGGGTCGTCCCGGTGTCATCACCATCGCCACCAACATGGCGGGCCGCGGCACGGACATCGTGCTGGGCGGCAATCCGGAACCGGACATCGCGGCCGTTCAGGCCTCTGATCTGTCCGACGCCGACAAGCAGGCGAAGATAGCGTCGCTCCGCGCGGAATGGCAGGAGCGTCACGACCAGGTGCTGAAGGCCGGCGGTCTGCACATCATCGGCACCGAGCGCCACGAGTCCCGCCGCGTCGACAACCAGCTCCGCGGCCGTTCGGGCCGCCAGGGCGACCCGGGTTCCAGCCGCTTCTTCCTGTCCCTCGAGGACTCCCTGCTGCGCATCTTCGCGGCGGACCGCGTCAAGTGGGTGATGGAGAAGCTCAAGATGCCGGAGGGCGAGGCCATCGAGTCCCCGCTCGTGACCCGCGCCATCGAGAACGCCCAGCGCAAGGTCGAGGCCCGCAACTTCGACATCCGCAAGCAGCTGCTCGAGTACGACGACGTCGCCAACGACCAGCGCAAGGTGATCTACCAGCAGCGCAACGAGCTGCTCGAGAGCACCGACATCAGCGAGACCATCCAGGCACTGCGCGAAGGTGCGGTGAGCGACGTGGTTGCCGCGCATGTCCCGCCGGAGAGCGTCGAGGAGCAGTGGGACATTCCCGGCCTCGAGAAGGCCCTGGAGGCGGAGTTCGGCGCGCAGGTGCCGGTGTCCCAGTGGCTCGCGGAAGACGCGAAGCTGGACGACCAGGACATCCGCACCCGGGTCCTGGAGACCGTCGCGACGATGTACGCGGCCAAGGTTGCCGACGTGGACCCCGATGCCTGGCACTCTTACGAGCGCGGCGTCATGCTCCAGCATCTGGACACCCACTGGCGCGAGCATCTCGCGGCGCTGGACCACCTGCGGCAGGGCATCCACCTGCGCGGGTACGCCCAGAAGAACCCCAAGCAGGAGTACAAGCGGGAAGCCTTCGAGCTCTTCCAGATCCTGCTGGAGACGGTGCGCAATGAAGTCACGCGCATCCTGATGCTGGTGCAGGTCCGCCGCCAGGAGGAGCTTCCGATCACCGAGGAGCCCGTGCATCTGTCGAACGTGCAGTATCAGCACACCGACTACGACACGGCGCTTGCCTCCGAGGAGGGCGACGCGGAGAAGCAGCAGCCCGTCCAGGCGCCCATCAAGGTCGGCCGCAACGATCCGTGTCCGTGCGGGTCCGGCAAGAAGTACAAGCACTGTCACGGGCAGTTGAGCTGATCGTCGGCGGGGTCCGGTTCGCGCTTCGGGCGCGGGGCCCCGCGATTTCCTCCTTCGACACGAGCGACGCACCATGGCCGTCAATCTCGCCCCGCCCGCCCCGGGCAGCCTCTCTCCCATCGCCGGTGTGGAACTCGGATTCGCCGAAGCCGGCATCCGCAAGGCCGCCCGGCGCGACCTGATGCTGATGCGCCTCGCCCCCGGGGCCGTCGTCTCCGGCGTATTCACCCAGAACAGCTTCGCCGCCGCGCCGGTCCAGGTCTGTCGCGAACACCTTGCCGCCGGCAGCGAGTTCCGTGCGGTCGTCGTCAACGCCGGCAATGCCAACTGCGGGACCGGCGAACAGGGCTTGAAGGCCGCCAGGGCGACTTGCGCCGCGGCCGCGCAGCTTCTCGGGTGCTCCCCGCAACAGGTGCTGCCGTTTTCCACCGGCGTGATCCTGGAGCACCTGCCGATCGACAAGGTCGAGCGGGCGCTTCCGACCTGCGCGGCGAATCTCTCCGCCGATCACTGGGTGGAGGCCGCAAGCGCCATCATGACCACGGACACGGTGCCCAAGGGTGCGTCCACCAGGGCTCAGGTGGGCGGCCGCGCGGTGACGGTCACCGGCATCGCCAAGGGCGTCGGCATGCTCCAGCCGAACATGGCGACGATGCTCGCCTTCCTGGCGACCGATGCGCCGGTGGCACGCCCGGTCCTCGACCGGCTGGTACGCGAGGTCGCCGACCGATCGTTCAACCGCGTGACGGTCGACGGCGACACGTCCACGAACGATTCCTTCATTCTCGTCGCCACCGGCAAGGCCGGCGGGGCGACCATCGACTCCGTCGATTCGGCTGCCTACGGCGAACTGCGGGATGCCGCCCTGGCGGTCGCGGTGCCGCTCGCCCAGGCGATCGCTCGGGACGGTGAAGGTGCCACCAAGTTCATCACCGTCCGCGTGCAGGGCGCGCGCGACGGCAGCGAAGCGCTGCGCACGGCGCGGTCCATCGCCAATTCGCCGCTCGTGAAGACGGCGTTCTTTGCTTCCGATCCGAACCTCGGCCGTCTGCTGATGGCCATCGGCAACGCCGGCATCGAAGGTCTCGACACTTCCACCGTCTCGCTCAGTCTCGGCGACGTGCAGGTGATCGATCGCGGCGGTCGGGCTGCCTCTTATCGCGAGGAAGACGGCGTGCGGGTCATGCAGCCGCCGGAGATCACCATCACGGTGGACCTCGGGCGCGGCGAGGCCGCCACGGTCGTCTGGACCTGCGATTTCTCCTACGACTACGTGAAGATCAATGCCGAGTACCGCACCTGACAAGGCGGGCCCGAAGCCGGCCGCCGGAACGCTGGAGTCCCTCGTCCGTCGCGCGGAAGCGCTGCTGGACCGTCTGGAGCCGCTGCTGCCGGCCCCGATCGAAGTGCCGGACCTCGCGGCCCATCTCGCCTTCCGCTGGCGGCGCCGCAACGGTCGCGGGGCGCTGGTGCCTGTCGCGCATCCGCATCACATCGCACTGAAGGACCTGAAGGGCGTCGAGACGCAGTCCCGCGCCATCGACACCAATACCCGCCAGTTCGTGGAGTGCCTGCCCGCCAACAACGTGCTGCTGACCGGCGCACGCGGCACGGGCAAGTCGTCGCTGGTGAAGGCCGTGCTGCACAAGTATGCCGGGCGCGGGCTGCGCCTCATCGAGGTCGAGAAGCACGACCTCGTGGACCTGCCCGAGATCGTCGATATCGTCGCGTCCCGGCCGCAGCGGTTCATCGTGTTCTGCGATGACCTCTCGTTCGAGGCCGAGGAGCCTGGCTACAAGGCGCTGAAGGCGATCCTCGACGGTTCCATCGCGGCGACGTCCGACAACGTGCTCGTGTACGCCACCTCGAATCGCCGGCACCTCATGCCCGAGTACATGAGCGAGAACCTCGAAACCAAGTACATCGGCGAGGAAGTGCATCCCGGCGAGACGGTG
>CAZEDA010000334.1:0-4422 GCA_964510915.1 uncultured Rhodocyclaceae bacterium
TCGATGGATTGCTCCTTCACGTGGCCGTACCCGCGCACGGTGCCGTAGCTGCTCGCGAGCGCGACGGCTTCGCGATGATTGCCGGCGTGCAGGTTGGCGACGATACGGTCGAGAAGGGCTTCGTAGCGGCGGATGAGGTCGCGTTCCGTGCGGCGTTCCTCGGTGTGGCCGAACACGTCGAGAGCGGTGCCGCGCAGGAACTTGAGCTTCGCCATCAGGCGGAACGCCGGCAGGATCCATGGACCGTATTCGCGCTTGATGAGGTGGCCGGTACGCGGGTCGCGGCGAGCCAGCAGAGGCGGGGCGAGATGGAAGCGCAGTGTGGGCGTGCCCTGGAACTGCGATTCGATCGAGGCGTGGAACGCGGCGTCGGTGTGGAGGCGCGCGACTTCGTACTCGTCCTTGTACGCCATGAGCCGGTGCAGGGTGCGTGCGACGGTCTCGGTGAGGGTGGTTGAACCCGGAGTCGCGCGGGTCTCGGCTTCGCGCACCTTGGTCACGATGCGGGAGTAGCGCTGTGCGTAGGCGGCGTTCTGGTAGTCCGTGAGTCGCTGGACGCGGTCGGCGATCAGCTCGTCGAGGGACATCGTCGTCACGCTCGGCGCGCGGTAGCCGTTGTCCTGCAGCAGCTTGTCGATGGTCTGCGGCGACTGCGCCCAGAGGCGGCCCAGGCGGATGGCATCGAGGTTGAAGGGCACCTGCACGCCGTTCAGTTCCACGGCGCGCTGCACGGCTTCCAGGTCCAGCGGCAGCCAGCCTTTCTGCAGCGCCACACCCACCATGAAGAAATTGGCGGCGATGGCATCCCCGCAGAGCGCGAGCGCGATGCCGGTGGCGTCCACCTGCGCCATGTTGCGGGCGCCCACGCGGCCCTCGACCTTGCGGGTGATGAAGCCGGTGTCGATCCGCTCGTCGGGATTGAAGTTGAACGCGGGGGTGACCTGCACGCGGCTGTTGCCGAGGAATCGCGTATCGGCGGACATCGTGCGGAACGAGTCGTCCGACAGCGCCGCCACCATGTCGAAGGCGATCACGACCTGGGCTTCGCCAACGCCCACGGTCTGCGACGAGATGGGCGTGGAGCCGGTGGCGATGCGCAGATGACTCAAGACCGCGCCGTTCTTCTGCGACATGCCGGTCATGTCGTACACGGATGCCTGCAAGCCCTGCAGATGCGCGGCCATGGCCAGCACGGCACCTACCGTGACCACGCCGGTGCCCCCGATGCCGGCCATCATGATGCCGGTGCCCACATCCGGGACGGTGGCGGGTGTGGGGACGGTCAACGACGCGAACACGGCCTCGTCGATGGTCGCGCGGCCGCGCTTGCGCATCTCGACGCCCTCGACGGACACGAACGAGGGGCAGAAGCCTTTCGCGCAGCTGTAGTCCTTGTTGCAGCTCGACTGGTTGATACGCCGCTTGCGGCCGAGCGGGGTTTCGAGGGGCTCGATCGACACGCAGCCCGACTGCGTGGAGCAGTCGCCGCAGCCCTCGCACACGGCTTCGTTGATGACCATGCGCGTGGACGGATCGGGCATCTCCTTGCGCTTGCGCCGGCGGCGCTTCTCGGCGGCGCAGGTCTGTTCGTAGATGATCACCGTGCAGCCCTGCACCTCGCGCAGTTCGCGCTGGACGGTGTCGAGCTCGCTGCGATGGTGGACGGGCACGCCCTCGGGGAGACTGCCGCGCGGATACCGGTCCGGATCGTCGGTGACGATCGTCACGTGCCGCGCCCCTTCGGCCAGCACCTGCTGCGCGATGAGCGTGGGGCTGAGCGGGCCTTCCACGCGCTGGCCGCCGGTCATGGCGATGGCGTCGTTGAACAGGATCTTGTAGGTGATGTTCGCCTTCGCGGCAATGGCCTGACGGATGGCGAGCAGCCCCGAGTGGTAGTACGTGCCGTCGCCCAGGTTCTGGAACATGTGCGGCCGCGAGGTGAAGTGCTGCAGCGCGGCCCACGTCGCGCCTTCGCCGCCCATCTGCGTGCCGAGCAGCGTCGTGCCGGGTTTCGCCCACATGGCCATGCCGTGGCAGCCGATGCCGGCCATGGCGGTGCTGCCCTCGGGCACTGTCGTGGACGTGTTGTGCGGGCAGCCGGAACAGAAGAACGGCAGCCGCTTAGGCGAACCGTCGACGATGGGAGCGAGGGCTTTGCCGAGCGAGCGCGCCGCCGCGGCGCGGGCGAGGATGTCCGCATCGGCCAGACCGTTGCGTTCCAGACGGGCGGCGATGGCGAGCGCGATCTCGACCCAGTCGAGCTGCACGTCCGACGGCAGCAGCAGCGCGCCCTGTTCGTCGTGCTTGCCGACGATCCGCGGACGGCGTTCGTCGTTGTAGAAGATGGCGGCCGCCTGCGGTTCGAGGAAGGCGGACTTCTCCTCGACGAAGAACAGCTCGTCGCAGCGCTGTGCGAACTCCCGCAGCCCCTCGGGTTCCAGCGGCCAGATGAGGCCGACCTTGTAGACGTCCAGGCGCAGGGCGCGGGCGCGGTCGGCGTCGATGCCGAGATGGCGCAGCGCCTGGAGCAGATCGCCGTACGGCTTGCCGGCAGTGACGATCCCGAGTCGGGGCTGTTCCACGCCGAACTCGCTGCGGTCGACGCGGTTGGCACGCCAGAACCGCTGCACCAGCGGCAGCCGCCAGCGCTTGTGGATCATCTCGTCCCGGGCGGGGCTGTAGACGCCGCGGTAGTGCAGACCCTCGGGCGGCAGATCGCCCTTGGGTGGCGTGATGATCTCGAAGTCTTCTTCGCCCGGTACCGTGGCAGTCTGCTCGATGGATTCGTTCACGCACTTGAAGGCGGTCCAGCAGCCGGCGTAACGCGAAAGCGCCCAGCCGAGCAGGCCGAAGCGGACCACCTCCGCCACGTTGGACGGGTAGATCACCGGCATGTGGTGCGCCGCCATCGCCTGCTCGCTGTGGTGCGCAATGGTCGAGGACTTGCCGGGATGGTCGTCACCCAGCAGCACCAGCACCCCGCCGTTGGGATGGCTGCCGGTGTAGTTGCCGTGCTTCAGCGGATCGCCGGAGCGATCCACGCCCGGGCCCTTGCCGTACCAGATCGAGAACACGCCATCGACGGTGGCGTCCTTGGCGATGGTGAGCTGCTGTGTCCCCCACACCGCGGTGGCGGCGAGGTCCTCGTTGATGCCCGGCTGGAAGACGATGTGGTTCTCTTCCAGCCAGCGGCTGGCTTCCCACAGGGCCTGATCCACATAGCCCAGCGGCGAGCCGCGATAGCCGCTGACGAAGCCGGCGGTGTTCAGGCCGGCGGCGGCGTCCCGCCGCTTCTGCGTGAGGAGCAACCGCACGATGGCCTGCGGGCCGCTGATGAGCGCGGGTTTGGTCGTGTCCGCGAACTTGTCGTCGAGGGATACATCGCGCAGTGTCATCGTGTTCCGCCTCTTCGTGGTTGCCTGCCCGACGCGCGCCCCACTCCGTGGTGGAGGCGGGCGCGCGTCCCGTCGGTGTGATGCCTTCGGCTACAACTCGATCGGCCAGCTGATCCCGGCCGTCACACCGCCGTCGACGCGGATGATCTGGCCCGTGACGTAAGACCCGGCGTCGGAGGCCAGGAAGATCGCCGCGCCCACGAGTTCCTCCACGTCGCCCAGGCGCTGCAGCGGGGTGACTTCCTTGCCCCAGGCCTGCATCTTCGGATCCGCCCACAGCTTTCGCGACAGCTCGGTGGGGAAGAACCCGGGCGCGATCGCGTTGACGCGCACACCGTGCGGACCCCACTCCGTGGCCATGCCGCGGGTCATCATGCTGATGGCGCCCTTGCTCATGGCGTAGGGCGTGACGCCCTTCAGCGGCGAGAAGGTGTTGAGGGAATCGATGTTGACGATGCTGCCGCGCTTCGCGGCGATCATGTGCCGACCCACCGCCTGCGAACTCAGGAACAGTCCGCGCTGGTTGGTGTTGATGATGCGGTCGTACTCTTCGGAGGTGTAGGTCTCGACGCGCTTGCGCGTGTTGATGCCCGACACGTTGAGCAGCGTGTCGATGCGGCCATGGCGCTCCATCACGTCCGCCACGAGTCGGGTGATGTCCGCTTCCCGCGAGACATCGCAGGCGCCGAACTCCACCGGGACGTCCTTCGTGATCTCCTTGGCCACGGTCTCGAGCACCGCGGGCTCACGGCCGGCGATCACGACCTTGGCTCCGCGTGCCGCGAATCCTGCCGCGAGCGCTCTGCCGATACCCCGGCTCGCACCCACCGCGAGCACGACCTGGCCTGCCACCGAAAACAGCTTGTCCGTCACGTTCGTTCTCCTCCGTCGCATGGCGAGCGCCCCTGGTCGGCGCCCGCGGAATCAGACCGCAACGATACGTGAGTTGGCGGGTGGCCGGGAGAGCGGGGTTCGTAGCCCGGCCTCCGGCCGGGGGCGGTGGCTGCGTTGCGGCGAAAGGTGATCC
>CAZEDA010000335.1:0-4416 GCA_964510915.1 uncultured Rhodocyclaceae bacterium
CCCGCTTCGAGGGCGTCGGTCAGCAGCGAAAGGGTTTCCGGCGCGTCGTCGACCACCAGGACGACGTCGCGCTGCGTGGCGTCAAACGGCTCGTTCACGCAGATTCTCCACGACTTGCAGATAGCGTTGCAGCTGGAAGTCGCGCACCAGGGGACGCAGCTGCGCGACGACGGCGCGCGCATTCTCGTCGCCGTTGTCCAGTTCGTCCAGCTTGTTCTGGATGCCGCGCACGTAGCCGATCTCGCCCAGCGAATAGAGCGAATCCGCGGTCTCGCGCGAGATCGACGGCGTGAGGGGCAGGGACCCTGCTGAGGATGGTGCCGGCGCGCTGTCGGCGAACGTCCATTCCAGATGCAGGCAGGTCTGCAGCACCTCGAACAGTCGATCGAAGTCCACCGGCTTCACGATGAACGCGTCGTGCACGCTCGCGAGGCGGGCATCCGCACGGTTCTCGAAGGCATTGGCCGACACCATGACGATGGGCGAGGTTTCGTGCCGGCTCTCGCGAAGATGCCGCGCGAGCGTCCAGCCGTCCATGCCCGACATGGAGATGTCGAGGAGAAACAGGTGCACTGTTTCGTCCGCAACGAGTTCGAGGCAGCGCTCCGCGTTTTCCGCCACGAGTACCCGGAATCCGAGCGGCTCCAGCAGGCGCGCGAGGAACTCCCGATGGGCTGCCTCGTCGTCGGTGACCATCACGGTTCGCTGCGCGCCCACATAGCCGGTGACCACCCGAGTCGGACGCGGCAGCGCCTTCGGCGCGAGGACCGGGGACAGCAGCAGTTTCACCTTGAAGCTGCTGCCTTCCCCGGGGGTGCTTTCCACGCTCAGCCGGCCGCCCATGATCTCGGAGAGCAGTTTGCTGATGGTGAGCCCGAGGCCGGTGCCGGGCACGGCATTGCCGGGGTTGAAGCGGCCGCGCTCGAAGGGCTGGAAGATCCGTTCGAGGTCCTCGGGGGCGATGCCCGGGCCGGTGTCGCGAACCTCGAACTCCACGAGCTGCCGCTGATAGGTGACCCGGAGGGTGACCGTGCCGGCATCCGTGAACTTGATGGCGTTGGAGAGCAGGTTGATGAGAATCTGGCGCAGGCGCTTCTCGTCGCCGTTGACGACCTCGGGCAGGGTGCCGCCCGTCTCGTAGACGAAGGCGAGGCCCTTCGCCTCGGCCTGGATGCGGAACATGCTCACCAGCTGGGCGAGAAAGTCGCGGAACGCGATCTCCCCGCGGTGCAGATGCAGCTTGCCGGCTTCGATGCGGGCGATGTCGAGCAGGCCGTCGATCAGGCTCGCGAGATGGTCGCCGCTGCGGCGGATGATGCTCAGTGCGTCCTTCTGCCGGGTGCCGAGCTCCCGTTCCCGCTGCAGGAGCTGTGCGTAGCCGAGGATGGTGTTGAGCGGGGTGCGCAGCTCGTGGCTGATGCCCGTCACGTAGCGGCTCTTGGCGAGGTTGGCGGACTCCGCGGCCTCCTTGGCCCGCTGGAGCTTCGCGTCGGTGCGCTTGTGTGCGCGGATCTCGCGCATGAGCAGGCGCGTCTGCCGCTGCGATTCGGTCTCCGCGACGCGCCGGCTCTCCTGCTGGAGGACGAACAGCCACGCCGCGACGCCCGCCACCAGCATCAGGAACAGGAACACCTTCCAGAGCGCCGCGCGCACCAGTTCCGATTCGGCGCCGGTGTTGATGGTCACCTGGTAGTCGACCAGCACGAAGATGAGCGAGATCAGTGCGCCGATCGCCAGCAGCACGGCCACGTAATGGCCGAGGCGCGAGTTGAGCCGCGCCGCCATCCGTGCCGGCAGCACGGCCTCGATGGTCGTGCTCAACTGCTGTGCGAGGCGTGCCTGCGGCTTGCAGGCGTCGTGGCAGCGGGCATCCAGCGAGCAGCACAGCGAGCAGATGGGGCCGGCATAGGCCGGGCAGCGCGCCATATCCTCCGGCTCGAACGGGTTCTCGCAGATCACGCACTTCACGGTATCGCCGACTGGCGTGTAGTCGCGGGGCGTCCGTGCGATGTAATAGCGCCCCCCGGTCGCGAAGGCGATGGCCGGTGCCGTGATGAAGGCGACGCCGAAGGCCACGAACGGTGACAGCGCCTGGGGCGTGGGCCCGAACAGCCCCGTGAAGCAGACGATGGCGATCAGGGACGCGAAGAACATCGCGCCCACGCCCACGGGATTGACGTCGTACAGGTGGGCGCGCTTGAACTCGATGTAGCCGGGGCTCAGGCCGAGGGGCTTGTTCACCACGAGGTCGGCAACCAGCGCGCCCACCCAGGCGATCGCCACGTTCGAGTAGAGGCCCAGCACCTGCTCCAGGGCGTGGAACACGCCCAGTTCCATCAGGAGCAGAGCGATCATCACGTTGAACACCAGCCACACCACCCGGCCCGGATGAATGTGGGTGAGCCTCGCGAAGAAGTTGGACCACGCGATGGAGCCGGCGTAGGCGTTGGTCACGTTGATCTTGAGCTGCGAGACGATCACGAACAGCGCGGTGACGGCCAGGGCGGCGCCCGGCGACGAGAACACGTACTGGAAGCCGATGAGGTACATCTGCGTCGGCTCCGCGGCGCGATCCGGTTGCATCTCGTGCTGGAGCACCAGGAACGCGAGAAAGGACCCGGCCAGGAGCTTGAGCGTCCCGAGCACGATCCAGCCGGGACCCGCGGACAGCAGCGCAGCCCACCAGCGAACGCGGCCGGTCTTCTCCTGCGCGGGCAGGAAGCGCAGGAAGTCGACCTGCTCGCCGATCTGCGCAATCAGCGAGAAGACGACCGCGGAGGCCGTGCCGAACAGCAGCAGGTCGAAGCCGCCCCCGCCATCACCCTGATGGCCGGCGAAGGTGGTCCAGTCGGCGAAGGCCGCCGGGTCCTTCCAGGCGATGAAGCCGAAGGGCAGGATGTGCAGCAGCACCCACAGGGGCTGCGTCCACATCTGGAACTGGCTGATGAAGGTGATGCCGTAGGCCACCAGCGGAATCACCGCGACGGAACACAGGATGTAGCCCAGCCAGAGCGGTGTGCCGAACGCCATCTCGAGCGCGAGCGACATGATCGCCGCCTCGATCGCGAAGAAGATGAAGGTGAAGGACGCGTAGATGAGCGACGTGATCGTCGAGCCGATGTAGCCGAACCCGGCGCCCCGCGTGAGCAGATCCATGTCCACGCCGTACTTGGCCGCGTAGTAGCTGATCGGCAGGCCGGTGAGGAAGATCATCAGACCGACGACGAGGATGGCCCAGGTCGAGTTCACGAACCCGTAATTGAGCGCGATCGCGCCGCCGATGGCCTCGAGCGCCAGGAACGAGATGGCCCCGAGCGCGGTGTTTGCCACGCGGAAGGATGACCAGCGCCGCGCCGACTTGGCGGTGAAGCGCAGGGAGTAATCCTCGAGTGTCTCGTTCGCGACCCACTGGTTGTACTCGCGACGGATTCGAACGATGCGTTGTGTGGCGGCCATCCTGGTGCAGACAAGTGTGTCCGCGCACCCTGTTGGGGCGCGACGGTCGGAGATGCGCATCCTATCCGGATTGAAACGGCAGCAGAATCTCTCGCCTGCGCACGCGCGATCTCAAACGACGGCTGTTCTGCAACTTCCGATCCAAGGCGCACACGATCGGCCACGGGGGTGGTCGGACCTGTACGTGAATCTACGTATTGTTGCGTTGCATCGTCACTCCTAATCTGGCGTCGTGATTCGCGGCGTGATGGCCACATGCCGCATCTCGACAACGCCCTAACCAGGAGATGCCAATGTCCTCTCAAGACGATCGCGACGATCTGAAGTCCGCTTCCCGCAGGAATTTCTCGCTCGGCATGGCCGCGCTCCCTCTCATCGGCGTTCCTGGCCTCAGCATGGCCGCGCCGCCTCCCACGGCCCAGGTGAACACCACCAAGCTTGCCGTGACGGATACCGAAGTCACCGTGGGCCAGCTGCACTCCGCCACCGGCACGATGGCCATCAGCGAGACCGGTTCGATCCAGGCCGAGCGCCTCGCGATCGAGCAGATCAACGCGATGGGCGGCGTCCTCGGACGTCAGATCAAGATCATCCAGGAAGACGGCGCCAGCGACTGGCCGACCTTCGCCGAGAAGTCGAAGAAGCTGCTGGTCAACGACCGCGTCGCGGCCGTGTTCGGCTGCTGGACCTCGGCCTCCCGCAAGGCCGTGCTGCCGGTGTTCGAGAAAGAGAACGGCATGCTGTACTACCCCACGTTCTACGAAGGCCTCGAGCAGTCGAAGAACGTGATCTACACCGGTCAGGAAGCCACGCAGCAGATCATCTGGGGCCTCGACTGGGTGCAGAAGGAGAAGAACGCCAAGTCCTTCTTCCTGATCGGCTCGGATTACATCTGGCCGCGCACGTCGAACAAGATCGCGCGCAAGCACATCGAGAACTTCCAGAAGGGCAAGGTGGTGG
>CAZEDA010000336.1:0-4403 GCA_964510915.1 uncultured Rhodocyclaceae bacterium
CGCTGTCCAATCGCATCCGGCTGCTGCTCAGCCTGCCGATGGACAAGCTGGACCGGCTCGCGCTGCAGAACCGGCTTCGGGAAATCGGCCGCGAATGACGCCGGCGCGATACCCGCGCCAGCGACCCGTCAGGCCGATGCGGACTTGATCAGGCGGAGAGAGATCGCCTTCCCGACGGCCTGAGCGCGATTCTGCACGTGCAGCTTCTTCAGGATCTTCTGCACGTGGTTCTTCACCGTGAGCGGGCTGATCCCGAGGATGTGTCCGATCTCCTGATTGCTCTTGCCTTCCCGGACCCACTGCAGGATCTCGATCTCGCGGGCTGTCACCGTGCTGTCCGTCGACGGAACGCCCGCCGTGTCCACCCTTTCCTGCACCAGCACCCGGACGAGAGCGACGTGCAGTTGCGGCATCAGCATGTCGAGATACTGCGGCTGCCGCTCCGGCCAGGGCTCGCGTACGCGCGCGAACACGAAGTAGCTGCCGGTGAATCCGGGATACGAGGGCGTGCCGTGGACGGCGAGGTTCTGCAGCCCGTAGCGGAACAGGGTGCTCTCGAATCGGCGATACAGGCCGGCGTCATCCTGTCGCGCCGAAACGAGCAGCGGCTGTTCGCCCCGCTCCGACCAGGCCCGGACCGCCTGCATCAGCAGCCCGGACTCCATGTCGACAAGCCCCGCGAGATCGGACTCGGGCAGCGGGTAGCTCGAAAAGTGATCAGTGCGCAGCGCGCGCCGGGCGAGGTCGCCGTGGGCGCAGAGCAGCAGTTCGTGGGCCACCAGACTCTGTGCCTGCCCCTGGAGCCAGAGAAAGAGATGCGATCGCTTGCGGATTGCGGCCACGGCGTCGAAGGCCGCCGCAAAGCGCTCCCGTTCGCGTTCGTCGAAAGCGGCGAAGTGGTCCGGTCCCGACACTATTCGAGTGCGTCCAGGGAAACCGCGCCCAGCGGCGCGCCGGCCGCCACGAGGGCGTCGGCTATGGCGCGGTGACGTCGATATACGGCCCAGTACAACGGAGAGAGCTTGTCCTTTCCGGCGAGCTCGGGATTCGCGCCGCGATCGAGCAGCAGCTTGACGGTCGAGGTCCGGCCGTTGCGGATCGCATTGATGAGCGGTGTATGGCCGGGACGATCACGCATCTCCACGTCCGCACCGGCATCCAGCAGGGCGGCGACGATGGTGTCGAAGCCGAGCGAAGCCGCGTGATGCAGCGGCACGGCGCCGTTGTCTTCCTTCACGTCCGGACGGGCACCTCGCGCCAGCAGCGTCGCGACGATGCGATGGTGCCCGCCGAGTGCGGCAAGACCCAGGGGCGTGCGACCGAATCCGTCCTTGACGTTGGGCTGCGCGCCGGCGTCGAGGAGCGTGCGAACCAGTTCGACATCACCGGCATCCACCGACACCACCAGCGGCGAGCGGCCGTCCGGCAGCCGGTTCGGGACGCCCGCGCGGCGCGCGAGCGTCTGCACCGTCTTGCGGTCGCGAACGGCGATCGCCTCGATCAGCGCGAAATGATCGGGGATCAGCGCGGGGGCACCCGGTCCCGAGATGGGCGCCGCGATGACTCTCATGGCAGGCGACATGAGCGGCTGTCGCACGCCCAGCCGGCCGACCGCGTCCGGCAGGAACTCGCCGACGTCGCGCGCCTGGGAGAGCATCGGCACGAGAGCGGACATGAGAACGAGCGGGAGTGCGAAGTGCGGGCGGAACGGGAGCATGTCGGTGGGTTGCCACGGTGAAGCGAGTAACCCCCGGAGGATGCGGGACAGCCGTTGCCGTTTTGTGACAGGTGGCCCGCTGGCGCGCGGCTGCGACTACTGCGGTGGTGCGGTCGCGACAGGAACGCGCAGCGCCGGCAGGCTCCGGCCACCCACGCAGGCGACGAATCGACTGGTGGCGGACGCGGTGCACGCGGCGATCTGCCCGGTCGTCGCCCCGGTGTCCCGTGCCGCCGCACATTGCTGCATGTCAGTTCCTCGCTGGACTTCGCAGCGCTCCTCGTTGCGCTTCACCGGCGGGGGCGGCGGTGGAGGTGCGACTTCCACGGGAGCGGCCACCGGTGAAGCAACGGGCGCGTTCGTCACGCCGGAAGGAGGAGGAACACCGCCCGGGGCGACGACACCCGGCGCCACGATCGCCGCGGGCTGACGGTACTGGAAGCGCCATTGCGCGTAGGTCTGCGCATCCGCGAAGTCGTCTTCGTTCGCTTCGAAGCCGATCTTCTTGAATGGCGTGCCGCCGGACCGGCTCTGAATGCCGATGATGCGGTCGCCCTGGCGGATCAGCTTCCAGTCCGGCAGTCCGGTCATCGGATCGGCATACACGCGGCGGATGTGCCGCTTGACCGTCGGGAAGCGCTTGTCCTCGACGAGTTCCTCCAGCGACCGGGGCAGATCTGGCGTGCCCGGCGACTGCGCCGCGTAGGACTCGAGCGCGCGCCGGTACTGCCGGCCGATGAACAGGAGATCCTTCTCCTTCTCGCGCTGTGCGGCTACCTGCCACATCTCCCCGATGGAGGCGAGCCCGAGCCCCATGACGAAGCACATGGCCAGCACGACCATGTAGGTGAAGCCCAGCTGGCGCGAAGGCGCGCCCGGGTCACCACTCCGCATACGCCGTGCCGTCCAGAGCCTGCCCCGTGGCGCCACTGCGGACGTCCGACACCTTGCCGGCGAGCGTGTTGGGCATCGGTGGAATCACCACCCAGGTCGTCGTGTCGTCCGTGATGGGATCGAGAGGGGCCTTGCGGAGATAGCGCCTGGTGACCAGATCTTCCAGGGTGTCCGGATAGCGCCCGGTGTCGGCGGCGTACTTGTCGATGGCTTCGCGCATGGTCCGCAGCGATTCCTTCAGAGCCGCCTCGCGCGAGCGGGTGACGCCATCCATGTACTTGGGCACGACGATGGACAGCAACGTGGCGATCACGGCCATCACCACCAGCAGCTCGATGAGTGTGAAGCCGCGGCGACGTGCCCGCACGATCGCAGTCTCACCAGTCACGGTAGGGCACGCCGTTGAGTCCGACGCCCTCCGCACGCGAGCGGATGTCGAAGACGTCCGCTCCCTCGGCCGGCGCGGAAGGCGGGCTCGCGTACGAGCGCTTCGCCCAGCTGTCCTCGGGCTTGAGCTCGGGCGGCGCAAAGGGATCGCGCGGCAGGCGCCGCATGAAGTAGATCGGCTTGCGCTCCGGCGTCTTCACATCCGGCACGCCATCGACCAGCTGGCGGAGCGTGCGCGGATAGCCCGACTCGTCCGCCTTCTTCTCCAGCCGGCCGTCGTCCCACGCCTTCTTGTAGGCGTCGATGGCCGTGCGCACATCGCGCAGTGCAGTACGCAGCTCCTGCTCCTTCGCCCGACGGGACACGAGCTCACCGACGGGCAACGCGATGGTCGCGAGGATGCCGATCATCGCGACCGTGATCAGCATCTCGATGAGCGTGAATCCGCGCGCGCGCATGGGCGTGACTACTTGATGATGGCGATCTGCGCCGGCGGCGGGGCCATCATGCCCACGGCGAACCCGGACGCATCGACGAGTTCGATGTTCGACACCGCGACCTGGGTCGTCCCCGCCTTGTCGCCCAGCACCTTGAATCGCAGCTCCGCACCGCTCGCCACCGTGCTGGAATCGATCTGGACCCGTCCCGGCACCGGCGCCGCGAAGCCCACCGGCGCGAGCGCCGCAGGATCGAACGTGAGCTCCACGAAGCCGTCCTTCAGTTCGAGGCCGGCGGGCGCCTGGAGGCGCACCGCGACTTCCCCGCCCACGCGAGCCTGGGCCGGCACCTGCAGACGCAAGGCTGCGTTGAGTTCGACCGGCACATTCGCAGACGGCGGCGGCGGGGGAGCATCCGCCGTCCCGCCGGCATTCGCTCCGGCGGCACCCGCAGGACTCACGGCAAGCGATCCGGGCGCGGTCTTCGCGATCCGCAACGGCGGCATCCCGGGTGCGGTGTCCGTGCCGACCGCCATCTCGGCGTCGAGACCGTCCGGACGGTTGATGTTGCGGACGATCCGCGGCGTGATGAGCAGGACGATCTCGTTCTTGACCTTGGTATCGGTGGAGCTGCCGAAGATCCTGCTCAGCATGGGAATGTCCCCAAGCCCCGGAATGCGGGTCGAGCTGCGGCGATCCTCGTCGTTGATGAGACCCGCGAGGATCTGGGTCTCGCCGTCGCGCAGCTGCAGGACCGTATTGGCGTTGCGCGTGCCGATCCGGAACGCGACCGTCGGCGAAGTGGCGGATCCGACCTCCACCCGCTCGACGATGTTGCTCACTTCGAGCGCCACCTTGATCTGCACGTCGTCATTGAGATAGATCTGCGGCTCCACGTCCAGCTTCAGGCCGACATCCAGATAGCTCACGGACGTCGCGACCGTAAGGTTGGCTGCGGTGGACGTGAA
>CAZEDA010000337.1:0-4403 GCA_964510915.1 uncultured Rhodocyclaceae bacterium
TGCTGCTCGTGCTGGTCCGCGTGATCGAGATGGCGTTCCTCGGCGCCGGCAGCATGCCCGTCGTCACGTTTCTGGTGCTCGCGGCGCTCAGCATCGTGCGCATGAGCATCTACCTCCTGATCGGCGCGCTCATCGTCCAGGCCGTGCTGTCGTGGGTGGCGCCCCACAGCCCGGTGGCCCCGGTGGTCAACGGTCTCGTCCGCCCGTTCCTGCGCCCGTTTCAGCGCTGGAACCTGAACATCGGCGGCGTCGACCTCTCGCCCCTCGTGCTGATCATCGTGCTGCAGCTGATCCTCATGATCCCCGTGCGCTGGCTCGACGGCATGGTGCGCTACGTCCTCGGCGGCTGAGCCGGCGATGCAGGCCGACGATCGCGCCCCGGCCGGCTCGTCGCCCGAGTGGTGGCACTACAACGCTCAGAAACACGTGCTCACGATCGAAGTCCATGTGCAGCCTGGCGCCCGTCGCACCGAAATCGTGGGCGACCACGGCGGCCGGCTGAAGCTTCGCCTCGCGGCACCGCCGGTCGATGGCGCTGCCAATCGCGCGCTCACGGAATTCCTGGCCGGGTGTTTCGGCGTTCCCCGAAGCGATGTGGCCGTGATCCGCGGCACGACGTCCCGGATCAAGACGGTATCCGTCACGGCGATGACACCGCCGTCACCCGACTCGCTGCGAGCATCGTCCTGAGATGAGTTCCCAGCTCGAGAGCCTCGTTTCCCGCTTCCGCGAATGGCGCGAGGAGCTGCGTCGCGGGATCGAGGCCTACCACGTGTGGCTCGACAACCACGGGCACGTGGATATCCAACGGTCGCTGCGTCTCTACGACCTGGCAGAGAGCCTTCGCAACGACCGGATGGTCCTGGCGTTCATCGCCGAGTTCTCCCGCGGGAAGTCCGAGCTCATCAACGCGATGTTCTTCGCGAACTTCCGCCAGCGGCTGCTGCCGTCCACGGTGGGGCGCACGACCATGTGCCCGACCGAACTGTTCCACGACGGCGCCGAGGAACCCTATGTGCGCCTGCTCCCCATCGAGACCCGCGCCCGCAACGAGACCATCATCTCGCTCAAGCACCGGCCGATCGAATGGGTGAAGGTACGCCTGGACCTGAACGACCGCGACCAGATCATCAAGGCGTTCGGCATGCTGGCGCAGACCAAGAGCGTTTCGCTCGAGGAAGCCCAGAACCTCGGCCTGCTCCACGAAGGCGACCTCTACACCACCACGGTTCTGAAGAAGCGTCAGGCCCGTGTGGATGTGCCGGCGTGGCGGCATGCGCTCATCAACTTCCCGCATCCGCTGCTGAAGAGCGGACTCGTGATCCTCGACACGCCCGGCCTCAATGCCCTGGGAACCGAGCCCGAACTCACGGTCAGCATGATCCCGAACTGCCACGCGGTCATGTTCCTGCTGGCCACGGACACCGGTGTCACCAAGAGCGATCTGGACGTGTGGCAGCGGTACGTGCATGGCCGTGTGCCACGCTCCATCGTCGTGCTGAACAAGATCGATCTGCTCTGGGACGATCTCAAGAGCGACGAGGAGATCGAGGCCGATCTGGCCCGCCAGGTGCGGGAAACGGCAGCCACGCTCGAGGTGCCGCAATCGCATGTAGTGCCGCTGTCCGCGCAGAAGGCTCTGGTCGCACGTGTCCGCGACGACGCCGCGATGCTCGAGCGCAGCCGCATCCGTGACCTGGAACGCATCGTCGCCGAGGAGATCGTGCCGGCCAAGCAGGAGATCCTGCGCTCGGCCGTGCAGCGTGAGATCGGGTCGATGGTAAACGCGTCGCTGGAATCGGTCCGAGCCGCGGTCACGGCGACCGTCACCGAACTGAAGGAACTGGAGGAACTCTCCGGCAAGAACCGCGACCTCGCACGCGCCATGCTCGCGCGGCTGGACAAGGAGAAGGCCGCCTACCAGCAGAACGTCGACAGCTTCAAGACGAACTACGGTGCGGTTCTGCAGCGCGGACACCAGCTGCTGGCGACCATCGCCGACGACGAGCTCGACCGCGTATTCAGCGAAGCCCAGCGCACCATCGAAGGCAGCTGGACCACCGCCGGCCTGCTGCGCAGCATGCGGGCGCTGTTCGACCAGTTCGGCGGCTACTCGAACACCATGCTCGATTTCGCGAACGCCACCACCGAGTTTGTCGAAGGCGTCTACAAGACCTTCCACGAGCAGCACGGCTTTCCGAAGCTGACGCCTCCTCAGCTCAACCTTCAGAAGCATGTAGTGAGGATGGGTCAGCTCAAGC
The DNA here is from genome assembly GCA_964510915.1 of uncultured Rhodocyclaceae bacterium. GTDB lineage: Bacteria > Pseudomonadota > Gammaproteobacteria > Burkholderiales. Next base: position 2,262 of record CAZEDA010000337.1, read on the forward strand.
AGGCCACGGAAGGGTTCTGCTCCGACCCGGTGAACGTGGCATTCCCCAAGTTCATGGTCATCCGCAACTTCTACGAGCAGGTGGTGACCGAGGCGCGCGGCGTCTTCCGCCAGGTGCGTTCGGACTTCGAAAGCTGGCTCGGCAATTCGCTCGTGCCGCTGTCGTCGCAACTGAAGGAGCACCAGAAACTGCTCGAGCGCCGCGTCGAGAACGTGCGCAAGGTGAGCGAGGACATCAACTCGCTCAAGGATCGGCGGGCTGCGCTGGAACTCCAGTGGCGCGACCTCCAGAAGCAGTCGAACGAACTGTCGCAGATCCGCGCGGTGCTGCGCGGGACGAGCGAGACAGACACCTCTCCGACCCCGCAGAAGCGCCCGGGGCTCTGACACCGCGCCAACCCGGAGGCAATCGATGGCAGCCTATACCGCCGAAGTCCTTTGGGAACGTGAAGACCAGGCTTTCCTCGACAACCGCTACAGCCGCCGCCATCGGCTCCGCTTCGACGGTGGCGTGGAGATCGCCGGCTCATCTTCCCCGCACGTGGTCCGCGTGCCTTTCTCCGACCCCGCCGCAGTCGATCCCGAGGAGGCGTTCGTCGCCTCCCTCGCGAGCTGCCACATGCTCTGGTTCCTCTCCATCGCGGCGGGCCGGCAGTTCCGGATCGATCGCTATCGCGACGAGGCCGTCGGCATCATGGCGAAGAACGCCGAAGGGAAGCTCGCCATGACCCTGGTCACCCTTCGACCGGACGTCGTCTTCTCCGGCAACGTCCTGCCGTCGCGGGAAGACATCCTCGACATGCACCACGAGGCGCACGAGGAATGCTTCATCGCCAACTCGGTCAGGACCGAAGTCAGGGTGGAGCCCCAGTTCCCGCCTTCGTCGGGTTGACTTCGAGGGCGTGCCGCGGAATCCTTGCGTCAAAGAGACGAGACCGCAGGGGACCCCCATGCCCATCGACATCACGGCACTTACCGAGGACGAGCTGCTCGCACTCAACCGGCAGATCGTGGCACGGCTCAAGTACCTCCAGCAGAAGCGAACGGACGAACGGATGATCGAGTTTCACGTGGGCGACCGCGTGTGTTTCGAGCCCGATGGCCAGTCGGTGCAGTTCGGAGTCCTCGTCCGCCACAACCGCAAGACTGTCACCGTGCTGACCGACAGCGGCGCCCAGTGGAATGTCTCCCCCGCCCTGCTGCAGCGCGTGGTGGACGTGACACCCCGGGAAGCCGGCGAACAGCCGTCACAGGGCGAGGTCCTGCCCTTCCGGCGCCGCTGAACGTTACTCGCATCCGCGTACCGCCTTGAGCATCCCCAGCCCCTCCCCGTCAGACCGCTGCCCGCGCTGCGGAGGAACCTTTCATTGCGGCATCGACGATCCGGGCCCCTGCGTCTGCACGACCGTGAAGCTCGCTCCGGAGATCATCGCCTCCCTGCGGGACCGCTACACCGGATGCCTCTGTGTGCGGTGCCTTGCCGAGCTGGCTCGCGGGGCTGCAATCGAAGCGAATCACTCGCAGGGCGCCTGAAGCCCGCCTTCACCTGTCCACGGCACTATGGGCAGCCGCCCACCTGCAGCCCGCGCTTGACGACATCGTAAAGACTATTTACAGTCCGCCCCGTTGAAAGACTTGGAGCTCCGGACCGGCACGGACATCGTCGCCACCACTGTGCCGCAGGGGAACGCATCATGAGACCGCACATCAGTACTGAAACACGCCTACATATACCCGCCTTGATCGTATTCGCGCGCGGTGTTGCGGGCGCTCCGCTGGCCGCCATGGCAGGCAACTGTGCCCTCGGCCCTTCACTCGAACGCAAACACATCGATCGGCTGACGGCATGGCGTCGTCGAGCAGCTCCGGGAGACCGTCGCGCATAGATGCGAACGCTCTCACTCTGCGATGACAGAGGCCCGGATGCCGAAAGGATCCGGGCCTCGTCGTTTTCGAAGTTCCGAATGACCGGTGCGAAAGCGCCAGCGATGAATCGACAGGCCCGCGCGAGGAGGCCGACCATGTCATACCGTCACGAACACCAGGTACTGCAGCTCGATGTTCAGGGAACGCCGCAGGCGTGGATCTCGCTCGAGCACGCGGCGGTCCACGTTGCCACCGACGCCGTAGCGTGGACCCATGG
>CAZEDA010000338.1:0-4392 GCA_964510915.1 uncultured Rhodocyclaceae bacterium
AGACGCCGCTGCGAGCGCTGATGCAGATCCGCCGTGAAGAACTGGTAGCCGTTGCGACCGCGCTCCTTGGCGCGATACATGGCGGTGTCCGCGTTCTTGATGAGACCGCTGGAGGTTTCCGCGTCCTCCGGATAGAGCGTGATGCCGATGCTTGCGGAAACCTGCATCTCCAGCCCGTTCAGGTTGAAGGGATGCGAGAGCACCGCGATCACCTTCTGGGCTGTGACGGCGGCGTCTTCGGCGTGCCGAAGTTCCTCCAGCATGACCACGAATTCGTCCCCGCCCAGCCTTGCCACCAGATCACTGCGGCGCACGCATTCCTTCAGGCGCTGAGCCGCGGCCTTGAGGAGAGCATCGCCGGCGTCGTGGCCGAGCGTGTCGTTGATGAGCTTGAACCGGTCGAGGTCGATGAACAGCAGCGCCATCGCACGGTTGCTGCGCTTCGCGAGATCGATCGCGTGGTCGATCTTCTCCTGGAACAGCGTCCGGTTCGGGAGATCCGTGAGTTCGTCGTAGTACGCCAGCCGATAGAGATTGTGCTCGGCGTCCTTGAGGCGGGTGATGTCGGAGAACATCGCGACGTAGTTGCGGATCGGTCCTTCCGGGTCGCGGACAGCTCGGACGTTGAGCCAGACGGGGTACTGGCGACCGCTCGGACGCGTCGCCCAGATCTCGCCCCGCCAGGAGCCGTCGCGCCGCAGACCGCCGATGAACGTCCGCATGCCCTTGGTCTGGCTCTGGGCGAGATGCGGGCGCAGGGAGCGCCAGCCGCGGCCGACGAGGTCCCGCGCGGCATACCCGGTGATGCTGAGCGCGGCCTGATTTGCCGTGAGCACGGATCCCGTGCCATCGAGAATCAGGATGCCTTCACTCGCGCTCTCGAAGACGGCCGCGACCAGGCGCAACCTGTCGGCGCCAAGACGGCTCTCCGTGGTGTCCGTATGGGAGATGACCGCACCGCCCTCGTTCGTGCTGAGCGGCGTGATGGTCATCGTGAACCAGCGGTCCCCGTCGGGCATCCGGCACGGATACTCGTAGCGCGCCGACTCCGCCTCGCCGCGAAGCACGGATTCGATGGCGGCAAGGGCCTCCTCGGCTGTGCGCTCGGTTCGCGCCGCCGCCCGGGTAATCTCGAGATAGTTGGCGCCGGGGATCGTGCTGCGGGCCGGCTCGCCGGTGTGCGACTGGCCGAAGCGTTCCCAGGCCTCGTTCACCATGAGGATCCGGCCGGTGCCGTCGATCACGGAGATGTTGGCGGTGAGTGCGTCGATGACCGTGCGAAGGAACGCGCGCTGCGCCTGGACTTCCGCCTCGGCGCGCCGGCGCGCGGTGATGTCGACGGCGACCAGAACCACCCCGCGGACGTTCCCCTCATGGGAGTAGAGCGGAAAGCGGGACGTGAGCAGGACGACGTGGGAGCCGTCGCGCAGTTCCACCGTGCCTTCGGATTCGATCGTCTCTCTTCGGCGCAGGACTTCGACCTCGGCGCGACGGTAAGGCTCGGCCACGGAAGGCGGAAGCAGATCGAACAACGGAACGCCGTCGACCTCTCTGCCCTGGAGACCGAAGGCCTCGAGGAAACGGCGGTTGGCGAAGGTCACCTTGCCGGCCAGATCGGTCACGGCGATGAAGGCGCTGGAGTTCTCCATCACGGCGAGCAGTTCGCTGTGGGACTCCTTGAGCGAGCGCTCCGCGAGAACCAGCGCCGTGCGATCCACGAAGGTCAGGATCGCGCCGAGCAGGACGCCGCCCTGTCCGACCCAGGGTGAGACCCGCAGTGCGTAGATGCGGTCGTCAACCGTGACGGAGTGCTCGTCGGTACGTCGCTCCGACATCACGCTGTTCAGCAGCGGTTCGAGGTCGGGATCCGCCACGTGCCGCTGGATCTCGGCCAGCGTCGCCGGGGCTTCCACCGAGAACAGGCGGCGCGCCGACGCGTTCACGCGCACCACGGAAAACTCGAGATCGACGGCAATCAGCGCATAACCGATGCTGTGCTGGATGTGCTCGAGGTCGGCGTAGGCCGTGGCGAGATCCGTCGAACGGATCTCGAGTTCCTCGTTGACGGTGACCAGCTCCTCGTTCGTGGACTGCAATTCCTCGTTGGAGGTCTCGAGCTCCTCGTTGGAGGTCTGCAGTTCCTCGTTCGTCGCCTGCAGCTCCTCGTTGACCGACTGGAGCTCCTCGTTGGAGGTCTCGAGCTCCTCGATGAGTGTCTGCAGGTGCTCGCGCGTGATGCGCAGCTCGTTCTCCAGCGCGGCGTCGTTCTCGGACCGCGCGGCGCTCTGCGAATCGGTCACACCCTCGACGGTTTCGAAGACGAGCAGGGAGCTTGTCACGATGCCGTTCACCGGGCACACACGCAGGCGGACGGCGACCGTGCCTTCCTTCGTCTCGATGGTGCGGGCGCGGCCTGCGCACGCCGTGGAGCTGCTCCGCGCGCGATGGGAGAGCGTCAGGAACTCCGTATGCAGGTCGCCGTGGATGAGGTCGCTCAGCTGCAGCGTGGCGCGGCCGGGGCTCAGCGTCAGGTACGGCGCCACGTTGCCGATGACGTGGACCACTTCGTTGCGCTCGTTCAGCAGCACGGAGGGCGGCAGATAGGCCTGCGCGGCCAGCGCGAGGAACTCCGTGCCGTCATGGGGCTGCTTGGCCCGTTCTTCCATCGCCTTCGCCGAGCGCGCGGGCGGAGTCCAGGAGAGCAGACGCGCGCCGCCCCGGGACCGGTACAGGTGCGCACTGCGGTCCACCTCGAAGAACAGGGCTTCCTGTGCGCTCACGCCCTCGGAACGACCGAGGAACAGCAGTCCTTCGTTCTGGAGCGCGAAATGGAAGAGATCCAGGACGCGCGCCTGCAGGGCCGCGTTGAAATAGATGAGGACGTTGCGGCAGCTGATGAGATCCATGCGGCCGAACGGCGGATCCCGCGCGAGGTCGTGGCGGGCGAACACCACGAGGTCGCGGATGTGCTTCTTCACCTGGAACCCGTCTTCGACCGAACTGAAGAAGGTCTCGATCCGCTCTTCGCTCACATTGCGCAGAGCCGTGCGCGGATAGACGGCGCGGCGCGCGGTCTTCATCGCCGCGGCGTCGATGTCCGTTGCGAAGATCTGGCAGCGATGCGCCGCGATCTTCTCGCCGAACACTTCGGCGAGAACGATGGCGATGGAGTAGACCTCTTCGCCCGTGGCGCATCCGGGCACCCAGAGCCGCAGCCGTTCGTGCGTGCCGCGGGCGGCCACGACGCGGGCGAGTTCGGTCTTCAGGGCGTCGAACGCCGTGGGGTCCCGGAAAAAACTGGTGACGGAGATCAGCAGGTCCTGGCACAGGAGATCGAGCTCTTCCGGGTGCACGTCGACGTAGGCCAGGTACTCGCCGAGATTGCTCACCTGGCAGGCGGTCTGGCGTCGCTGCAGGCGCCGACGGAAGGTCGTGCGCTTGAAGTCCCCGAAGTCGATCTGCGTCCGTTCACGCAGTCGCGCCACCAGGGTTTCCATGCCGCCCGGAGCCCGCCGCACTTCGGCGATCGGGACCGTGGCCGTGCCTTCCACCAGATCGGCCAGGGCTGCGGCGATGTGATCCGGCGAGAGCACGCGGTGCGCGCACCCGGTGCGGATGGCGGCCTGCGGCATGCTGGGGTACTTCGCGGAAGACGGTGCCTGGATGAAGACCTGTCCGCCGGCGCCGTGCACGGCACGCACGCCATCGGCGCCGTCCGAGCCTGTGCCGGACAGGATGATGGCGACGGCCCGGGGTCCCTTCTCCTTGGCGAGGGATCGCAGGAGCATGTTGACCGACGGTACCGGATGCACGTCCTTCTCGGGCGGGCGCAGCCGCAGCCGGCCTTCCTCCACCCACACGTCGCAGTTGGGCGGGACGATATGGATGACGTCGGGGATGGGGCGGTCGCCGTCCTCCACTTCCTGCACCCGAAGCGTGGTGGTGCGCGCGATGAGCGGCACCAGCATGCTCCGGTGGGAAGGCGAGAGGTGCTGTACTACGAGATACGAGGAACCCAGGTCCCGGCGAAGCTTGGAGAAGAGCGAGCCCAGGGCTTCCAGCCCGCCGGCCGAGGCGCCGATGGCTACCAGGTAGGGAGGCTCCCCGAGCGAGGCAGTCAGCTCGAGATCGTCCAGGTCTTCGTCGGGCAGAAGGGGGTCGGACGCAGCCGAGTCATTCATGCGATGTGGGTACTCCGGGTCAACGGGCCCTGGTGCGCGAAGTTCATGTGGAGGACATCACCGCCATTGTTCTCCCCGGTGGACATCGGAACTCCGGAGACGAGCCCCTGCGTCATGAGTTGCCGGCGTCTGTGTCGCTTTCGGGCGACTGATGAACTTGTTGCCGATGTTACTGAGTCGGTACTCGTTTGTCATTGGCGATTTGATGCAA
>CAZEDA010000339.1:0-4336 GCA_964510915.1 uncultured Rhodocyclaceae bacterium
ACACAAGGATTTTCAGTCCTCTGCTCTACCAACTGAGCTACTTGGCCGCCGTCTCTACTACGCAGAACCCCCGAGCCGACGACTAGCACCGTACCGGAAATCCACCCTGCGTCGAGGAATCCACGGGCTCGATCACTGGATCAGACCCCGCAAACGCTTCCGCGCATAGCCCGTGGAGTATATCGAAACACCCCTTCGGCCACCAGCCCTCGGCCTCGGCGCCAGCCGGCTCAGCCGACCGGGGCCCGCTCCCGAAGGAACTGCCCGAGGATTCGTCCGGTGTGGGATACGCCCGCGCGACCGAAACAAACGTCCTCCGGGGAACCCTGTCCGACGATCCGCCCGCCGTCCTTTCCGCCCTCCGGACCGAGGTCGATGAGCCAGTCCGCCTCCGCCATCACGTCCAGGTTGTGCTCGATCACCACCACCGTGTTCCCCGCAGTCACCAGCCGGTGCAGGACCGCGATGAGTCGTGAGACGTCCGCCATGTGGAGTCCGACGGTGGGCTCATCCAGGACATACAGAGTGTGTCGACGCCCGTTTTCCCGCCCACGGCCCGGAGGCTCGGCATCCAGACCGTCCGTGCGGACCTTGGAGAGTTCGGTCACCAGCTTGATCCGCTGGGCCTCTCCGCCCGAAAGGGTCGGGCTCTGCTGGCCGAGGGTGAGGTAGCCCAGGCCGACGTCCTGAAGCAGGCGGAGAGCATGGTGGACCGTCCGATGCGCCGAGAAGAATCCTTCGGCCTCGTCGACGCTCATCTGCAGGACGTCGCCGATGGACTTGTCCTTGAACCGGACCGCCAAGGTCTCCGGGTTGAACCGCCGCCCTTCGCAGGTTTCGCACAACACCTTCACGTCGGGCAGGAAGCTCATTTCAATCTTCCGGACGCCCTGCCCCTCACAGGTCGGGCATCGGCCCGCCCCCGCGTTGAACGAGAAGCGGCTCGCATCGAAACCGCGCATCCGCGCCTCGGACGTGCCAGCAAACAGCTTGCGAATCGAATCCCAGAAGCCCACGTAGGTCGCCGGGCAGGATCTCGGGGTCTTGCCGATGGGAGTCTGGTCCACTTCCAGCACCCGTCCGACGAGTTCGACGCCGCGGATCTCCTTGCAGCCGACCGTGGCGGCGCCCACGCCCGTCTTGCCACCGTCTGCCAGCAGCCTGACCAGATTGCCGTGGAGCACGGACCGGGCGAACGTGGACTTTCCGGAGCCGGAGACACCCGTGACGACTGTGAGGCGCGACAGGGGCACCCGCGCCGACACGGACTGGAGATTGTGCAGGTCCGCACCGATCACCTCGAGGCAGGGATCGTCCTCGGACACGGGACGACGCGGGAACATCGGGTGCAGCAGCGGCGCTCTGAGGTAGCGACCGGTCACCGATGCGGGCTCTGCCATCAGCTGTGCCGCTGTCCCCTGAGCGACGATGACGCCACCCTGCGTGCCGGCACCGGGGCCGAGGTCCACCACGTGGTCCGCCCGTCGGATCGTATCTTCGTCGTGCTCGACGACCACCAGGGTGTTGCCGTTGCGCTGCAGACGGGAGAGCGTGTTCAGCAGCACCTCGTTGTCGCGCGGATGGAGCCCGATCGTGGGCTCGTCCAGGATGTAGCAAACCCCCTGCAGACTCGATCCGAGTTGGGCCGCGAGGCGGATGCGCTGCGCCTCACCGCCAGAGAGTGTCGGCGCAGAGCGATCCAGTGACAGATAGCCCAGCCCCACATCGCGGAGGAAGGCTATGCGCGAGCGAAGCTCCGCAACGATATCGCGCGCGATGTCCAGCTGACGGCCTTCCAGCGGGAGGTCCTCGAAAAAGTGCCCGACATCGTCCACCGATTCCGCCGTCAGTTGCGCGATGGAACGGTCACGGAAACGCACGCCCAGTGCCACGGGATTCAGCCGAAGCCCCTCACAGTCCGGGCAAACCACGACCCCTTCGTCGCCGACATCGCCCCAGGCCGATTCCTCGCCCGTCTGTTCCGCATCGAACCCGGGCAACGCCAGACCGGTTCCGAAACACGTGGCACACCAGCCGTGCTTGGAGTTGAAGGAGAACAGCCTGGGATCCAGCTCCGGGAAGCTGTCGCCGCAACTGGGGCAGGCCCGCTTGGTCGAGAACACCTGTTCTCGCACCATCGCCCGTCCCTCCATCAGTCCGTCGAGCGGCGCGAGCAGATGAACCACGCCCTTGCCGTGATCGAAGCCCTGCGCCAGCGCAGTGCGCAGGGCCGCTTCGTTCTCGGGTTGCACCAGAACGTCGGCCACGGGCAACTCGATGGTGTGTTCCTTGAACCGGTCGAGGCGAGGCCACCGGGCCGTTTCGATGAACTCCCCGTCGACGCGAAGGTGCGTGTAGCCCTTGCCACGCGCCCACTTCGCAAGATCGGTATAGAAACCTTTTCGGGCGACGACCAGGGGCGCAAGAACACCGACGTGCGTGCCGCGGTGCTCCGCGAGGATTCGCGCGAGCACGGCCTCCGGCGACTGCGGCTCGATGGGCGTGCCGTCGTTGGGACAATGCTGCGTCCCCAGCTTCATATAGAGCAGGCGCAGGAAATGGTAGAGCTCGGTCAGCGTCGCGACGGTACTCTTCCGACCTCCCCGACTCGTGCGCTGTTCAATGGCAACGGTGGGCGGAATCCCGAAGATCGCGTCCACGTCGGGACGCGTCGCGGGCTGAACGAACTGGCGGGCGTAGGCGTTCAGGGACTCGAGGTAGCGACGCTGGCCCTCGGCAAACACGATGTCGAACGCCAAGGTCGACTTGCCGGAACCGGACACACCGGTCACGACGGTGAACTTGTCGTGCGGGATGTCGACGCTTACGTCCTTGAGGTTGTGCTCCCTGGCCCGGCGGACATGGATCGCATTCGGCGGCGCCGCCCTCTCCAGCGCCGCATAGCGCACGACCGGTTCAAAGACCCGGCCCGGGGCAACAGTCGCGTCGTACTCTCGCAGCGCGGCGCCTGTGTGGGATGACTCGCATCTCATTACGTCCGCCACCGTGCCCGCAACAACCAGCTGCCCGCCGTCGTCCCCGCCTTCCGGGCCGAGGTCGATGATCCAGTCGGCTGCGCGAATGACATCGAGATTGTGCTCGATGACGATCAGGGAATGGCCTTGCGCGAGGAGTTTCCGCAGGGCGCGCAGCAGGCGCGCGGTGTCGTCGAAGTGCAGACCGGTCGTCGGCTCGTCGAAAAGAAACAGAGTCGGCTCGGAGGTTCCGGCCGCCGCATCCGCCAGATGGCCGGCCAGCTTGAGACGCTGCGACTCGCCCCCGGACAGCGTGGGAACCGGCTGACCCAGACGGACATACTCGAGACCGACGTCCACGAGAGGTTGCAGACGCAGCCCGACATCCGGATCGTCCGCGAAGAAGGCAGCGGCCTCGGACACGGTCATTTCCAGCACGTCGGCCATGCTCTTCCCGTTCACCGTGACTTCGAGCACCTCCGCCCGATAGCGCTTGCCGTCGCAGTCGGGGCACCGCAGGTACACGTCCGACAGAAACTGCATTTCGACATGCTCGAAACCGTTGCCGCCGCAGGTCGGACAACGCCCGTTGCCGGAGTTGAAGCTGAAGGTGCCGGGGGTGTAACCGCGCTCCCGGGAGAGCCCGGTGGAAGCGAAGTGCTTCCGGATGGCATCGAATGCGCCCACGTAGCTCGCCGGGTTGGAGCGCGTCGTCTTGCCGATCGTCGACTGATCGACGGACACCACAGCGCGGAACTGCTCGTGCCCGACGAGCGCCCGGTGACTGCCAGGCGTACCCGAGGACTTTCCTTTCGCCTCCAGCAGAGCCGGCAATAGGACGTCCTGGATGAGGGTGGATTTGCCGGACCCCGACACGCCGGTCAGGCACACCAGGCGCTGAAGCGGGAAACTGACATCCACATTCTTCAGGTTGTGCTCGGTGACGCCGAGCAAGGACAAGTGAGGCGTGGTCGCGTCCGTCGGAATGACGGACAGTCCGGCGTCGGCCCGCCGCCTTCCGCTGAGATAGGCGCCGGTCAGCGACTCCGGGACCGCCGCGAGTCGATCGGGAGAACCGAAGAACACGATCTCGCCGCCACGCTCCCCCGGACCCGGGCCGATATCCAATATGCGGTCCGCGGCATGCATGATCTGCGGATCATGTTCGACGACGACCAGCGAGTTGCCCGCATCCCGCAACCGGGTCATGACCGCGATGACGCGCCCCATGTCCCGCGGATGCAGTCCGATGGACGGCTCATCCAGCACGAACAGCGTGTTGACGAGGGAGGTGCCAAGTGCGGTCGTCAGGTTGATGCGCTGCACCTCGCCGCCGGACAGCGTGCGCGACTGGCGATCCA